>CAZCHW010000046.1:0-9892 GCA_964498375.1 uncultured Syntrophomonadaceae bacterium
GCTTCACCGAGAGTATCAAAGGCCCGGTAATCGGTAATTACACTGCTAATAATGTTAACCGCCCCGGTTTCCTCCGGTCCTTCCGATAAATAACGTTCCGGCACCACGTTAAAAGCAGGGTTGCCTGGCTTACCAAATTTGGGCATCTCCGCTACGGTAAAACTAAAAATGAATACGATCAGACCTAACAGGTATATTGTCAAAATGTTGCGCAGCTGAAGGCGAAAGAAATACTTGAGAATAAAACCGGAGAAAATCATTATAGGAATAAGATAAAACATCATTTAATCCTCCCGCTTACTCAGCTCTTTTCGTCTTGCTGATCGCTGCAATAAGAAGCAATGAAGCAACGCCGGTTCCCAGGGCAGCTTCAACCATAGCTATATCGGGTGCGCCCAGTTGCTGCCAGATAATTGCCATAACTAACCCAAAGGAAGAAAATAATATGACCGCGCTGAGCAGGTCCCGGATATGAGCCACCCCTATTGCGCAAACTATTAAAAACAACAGGAGTAAAATATTTAACAGATCAGTCATCAGCGACCCTCCTGCCGGTCCAGGGACGGACACCTGTTTTGTAAGCTGATCTGGCAATAACATGAGCCGCTGTAGGATTGGTCACAATAATAAAAACAACAATCAGGCCCAAACGCACTGCTACTGCAGCAGAACTTTGCAGCGCCAGGGACAGAAAAACCAATCCTGCCCCCAGGGTATCGCACTTGGTGGTAGCATGTAAGCGATTATAAACATCCGGCAACCTGATTAAACCAATAGTACCCACTAACAGGAAAAAGAGGCCGCCACACAAACAAATCAGGGATAAGAACTTAATAATTAAATCAGTTGAATTGCTAATTTTAATCGAGCGCTCCCTTCTCAAGGTACTTGGCCACGCCAATGGTAGTAATAAAACTCATCAGGGCATACACCATGGCTATATCGAGAAAATATTCCTGGCGGTAAATCCAGGCTATCAGTGTAATAATTACAACAGTTTTAGTCCCGATAATATTAATGGCAGCAACCCGGTCAAAAGCCGTTGGACCCTTAAGCGCTCTGAACAATGAAAGAAAAACCATCAGAACTACAAGAATGGCCCCCAAATTATAAGCATAATCAAGCACCAGGGCCAGGTCCATTCTATTCGTCCTCCATTTTTTTGATTAACTCGATTAAAGACCAGTTATGCAGTTCTTCACCGCTAGCCCTGGTCAGGGCGTGCACCAGGTAACAATTGTCATCAGCCAGGACAGTTAAAGTGCCTGGAGTCAGGGTAATAGAATTAGCCAGCATAAAGCGACTTACCGGGCGGTTAAATTCTGTATCAAGCTCCAGCATATTGGGCTCAATCGGCATCTTCGGATGCAGAACAAGCCAGGCAACCTGAAAATTCGCCACCACAATAGCCAAGAGTAGTTGAATAAAGAAAATAAAAAACCAATATACTGATTTCAGGGATACAGAAGGCCTTTCACTGGGTTCAACAAGCAGGTTCCGATTAAAATAGGTAACAAATACAGCAGTTACAAGGCCGAATAACAGCTGCGGCCAATCAAATGAACCACTGATTGCAATCCAGAAAATAAATAGGATTACTGTTATAACAATGTAATTTAAGGTGCGTCCGGTCATAGTATACATACTCCACTAAACCAGGATTTCTGAACATTAAACCCAGGAGCCGGCTGTGTGCTGCAGTACACCGCAAACCTGCCTTGCTCCTGGGTTTAGATTTGACACGATCAGGCGGTTTCTGCTATCTTTTCAGCAGCCGCAGCCAGCGCCTGTTCTTCTGATGGAATTGCATTGCGCCGGTGGATGGTAACTGGCGGACATTTTTCAGCACACTTGCCACAATCGGTACATTTATCCAGATCGATTACAGCAAGGTTATCATCCACAGCGATCGCCTCTTCAGGACATACCTTAACGCAGGCTTTACAGGCAATACATCCCACTTCACAGGCTTTTGAAACGGCTTTTCCCCGGGCATGTGAATTACATAGCACCAGGTGACCCAGTTCTCCCTGGGGAAGCATCTTAATTATATCCCTCGGACAGGCTGTTGCGCAAAGTCCACAGCCGGTGCATTTCTCAGGATCGACAACCGGGAGACCATGGTCTCCCATTTTAATAGCATCAAACATGCAAACTTTTACACAATTGCCAAGACCAAGGCAACCGAAATCACATTCTTTGAAACCTCCGACAAAATTTGAGGCAACAGCACAATCCTGCACTCCATCATAAATAAAGCGATCTGCAGTTTTATACTTGTTACCGATGCAAAACACTGTCGCTACCGGCTGTACTGCCGCGCATACTTCCTGACCTAATACCTCGGCAATCTGTTCGGCAACATCCTGGCCTCCGGGTATGCAGCCGCAGGCATCAGCCTCGCCGCTTACAACAGCTTCAGCAAAACTGGCACACCCTGCATAACCGCAGGCACCGCAGTTGGCTCCGGGCAAAATATCTTTAACCGCTTCAACCTGTGGGTTTGTTTCAACGGCAAAAAAGCGGGCTGCCATAGCCAAAAGCAGGCCAAAAATCAGGCCGATCAAACCGAGGGCGACTAAAGCGTATACTATTAGCACGTTAATGGTCACCTCGCAACTGTTTTAGTAACTAAACTGTTTATATCCTGTTTACAGGGTCAGCATCCCTCTGAATCCTAAAAATGCCATAGATAAAATGCCCGCTGTAACCAGGGTAACGGCAGATCCCTGTAACACGTCAGGGATTTTTGCCAGTTCCAGGCGTTCCCTGATGCCAGCCATGATAATCAGGGCCAGTGAAAAACCTAGTGATGCCGCAAGGGCAAAAACTACTGACTCAAGCAGGGAAAATTCCTGACGCACAGCCAGCAGGGCAACTGCCATAACAGCGCAGTTAGTGGTAATCAGGGGAAGGAATATCCCCAGTCCCTGATAAAGTGTCGGGCTTATTTTACGCAGCACTATTTCAACCATTTGGACCAGCGAGGCAATAACCAGTATAAAGGTCACAATCTGCAGGTAAGTTAAATTTAGCGGAAGCAGCACAAAGGTATAAAGCAGCCAGGTTACCAGGGTAGCCATAGTCATAACGAAAACCACTGCCATACTCATACCGATAGCTGTTTCCATTTTACGGGAAACACCGAGAAAGGGGCATATCCCAAAAAAGCGCTGCAGAACAAAGTTATCTACAAAAATGTAAATAAATATAATTGATAGCAGCTTTTCCATAAGATCCTCCTGCCCAGGCCGGGTTGCGGCTCATAAAGCCGCATCTCTGCCTATTTAATGTTAAAGCGCTTAAACAGTATATTTACAAGAGCCAGCAGCAATCCGAGCGCAATAAACGCCCCGGGAGGCTGGGCGAACAGAGCCATGGGCTCAAAATTAGCCCCGAAAAGGTGAATGGCGCTTTCCGGATCTGGTCCAAGAATTGTTCCATTCCCCAATATTTCCCGCACGGTCGATAAAATAACCAGTGCCAGGGTAAAGCCAACCCCCATCCCTATACCGTCTAGCAATGAACGCAGTACCGGCTTCTTACTGGCAAAGGCTTCAGCCCTGCCCAGAATTACACAGTTAACAACGATCAGGGGAACAAATACCCCGAGCGCTTCATAGAGAACCGGTTGAAAAGCTTGAAGCACCATTTCAATTATTGTCACAAAGGTGGCAATTATAACGATGAAACAAGGTATGCGTACCTGAGGCGGGATAAAACTACGCAACAGCGATACCACCAGGTTTGAAGCAATTAAAACTGCAGTTGCCGCCAACCCCATGCCGATGCCGTTGTTGATAAATGCTGTCACACCAAGAACAGGGCACATACCCAGCAGGGCTACAAATACAGGGTTTTCCTTGACAATACCCCGGGTAAGATCCTGCAAATAGGGATTACTGGCTTTCATTTTATTCTTCACCTCCGCCGTCAGTAGCATTAAATTCGGCCAGAGCATCACATACAGCGTCAATGATTCCCTGGGCGCTAAAAGTCGCCCCGGTTGATGTATCAACTTCAAGGCTTTGCTCCTCGATAATCCGCTCCGGGATCAGCGGATAGGAGTTTGAGTAGAACTCAGGGGTTTCCTCCTGAGAAATTACATTTATTGCCACAACAGCGCCGCCGGCAATTTCAACTTCAACGGTGATCGGCCCGTAGAAACCTTCACCGGTTCCCTGATAAATCCCATCGGGAATTGCGCTGAAATCGACGTCAATAAATTCGCCGCCTGATGCAGCATTATCGGAATCATAACCTTCCAGCAGGGCATTGGTTACAGCCTCAACTATCCCCCGTGCAGAAAAAGTAGCTCCGGTGGCAGTGTCAATATCAAGGCTCTGTTCTTCAATAATCCGTTCAGGTATTAACGGATAAGAATTGGGATAATAGTCTGGAGTTTCATCCTGCTCGAGAACGGCAATTGAAATGATCTCACCGCCTGCTACTTCCACTTCTACCGTAATCGGGCCGTAGAAACCTTCGCCACTTCCCTGGTAAACTCCGTCGGCAACAGCGTTAATGTCTACCTCGACTGCTTCTTCCTCCGGTGTTTCAACATCAAGGCCAAGCGCGGCAAGCAAGGCGTTTTCAACAGCAGCGACAATACCATTTGCGCTGTTGGTTGCCCCGGTCTGTGTATCCACATCCAGGCTTTGCGCTTCAACTATCCGCTCAGGGATCAGCGGGTATGATTCAACAAAGTAGGTTGCCGTCTCTTCCTGTTCCAGCACTTCAATACCGATTATCTCACCGCCTGCTACTTCCACAGAAACAACAATTGGTCCGATAAAACCAGGGGCAGTTCCTTCATAAACTCCATCCGGGACTTCCGCAATATTAATTTCCACTGCTTCCACCCCGAGAAAATTCTGGGCAACTACTCCCGTTATATTACGAATTGAATTGATCATCGCCGAAGTGCTAACAGTAGCGCCGGTGATCACATCGACATCATCGCCGGCGACAATTGGATCTTCATAGTTTTTTCCAACAAACTGCTCCTGGAAAGACTCTGTGGTAATCACATCCCCGATTCCCGGAGTCTCTGAGTGTGATACAACTCTCATACCGATAATTTTACCGGATTCATCCATGGCCAGGTTATAGGTAATAGTTCCATCGTACCCGGGTTGGTGGATAGTCCCCATGATTCCGATCAGATCATCACCATCATTATAAATCAGGTCAAAGAGGTCTTCGCCAACTTCAACGCTTTCATAACCGGCTATATCCGGGAAGAATAATTCCAGTGCTTCTCTGTACTCCGCCTCTATCCTTTCAGCGATGATTGGAGCTGTAAGATTGTGTACACCGGTCAGTAATACTGCCGACAAAATAGCGACCAGGGCCAGTGTAATTGAGAGCTTTAAAATGTTACGCACTCTTCTTCACCCCCCCAAACTGCGTTGGTACAGTAAAACGATCGATAATCGGAGTAATTGCATTCATCAATAAGATTGCAAAAGTTACTCCTTCCGGCATGGTGCCCCAGAGCCTGATCATCATTGTTATCAGGCCGCAGCCAATCCCAAAAATTAGTCTACCCAACGGAGTAACCGGGCTGGTGACCATATCGGTAGCCATAAATAGTGCGCCTAACATCACCCCGCCGGCCAAAACATGGAACAATCCTGTGGTCAGGGCTCCGCCATAGAAACCTCCGCCAAAAAGAACGCCCATGATTAAAACCATTCCGATGAAACCGCCGGGTATACGCCAATCAACATGCCCTTTATAAAATAGCCATGCTGCACCCAGCAATAAAGCCAGGGCTGAAGTTTCACCCAGGCAGCCGGCCATGTTTCCTATAAATAAATCACCAATCCCTACGGCAAGTGCTTCTTCCTGCCCACCAAGTGGGGTGGCCGTTGTAACTGCCGCGATATCGGTGGTGAAAGCAAATGGCTGCGGTTGTGACCAAACCCGGCCTACCAGGTGGCCGCCCCAGGACATTACCACGATGGCTCTGCCTACCAGGGCAGGGTTAAAGATGTTATAACCCAGACCTCCAAATACCTGTTTGCCGATTATAATTGAAGCTGCCGCTCCAACCACAACCAGCCACCAGGGGGGTGCCGGGGGTAACACCATGGCAAAAAGCAAGCCGGTCACAGCCGCGCTGCCATCACTGAAAATATCCTTTTTACGCAACCACAGGGCCTCAACCAGCATTGCAGTAGCTACAGAGATAACCATAGTTATTAAAGCTTTGTATCCGAAAAGCAGCACTGCCATCAGGGCCGCCGGAAACAGGGCAATCAGGACATCGGTCATAACACTTTGTACAGATTCAACGCTTCTGACATGCGGTGAAGATGAAACTACCAGTTTATTTTCCATTGTATATCACTTCCCTCCCTCACGAAGCAGGCTACTTTTTCTTTGATTTCGCAATTTCCGCTTTTGCGATTCTAATCCATTGAGTCAAAGGTATTTTAGACGGACAGACATAGGCACAACAGCCGCATTCAAAACAGTCCATGGCATGCAACTTTTCTGCACGCTTAAACAAATTGTGCTCTGCCGCCTGGGCAATCTGCGTTGGCATCAACTGAACCGGACAGGCATCGACACATTTAGCACAGCGAATACAGGGGCTGCTTTCAGCCAGGTAAACATCTTCGTCGGTAAGAGCAAGAATGCCTGAAGTGCCTTTAATCACCGGGATATCAGGGCTAGGTTGAGCTAAGCCCATCATCGGTCCACCGGCAATCAGCTTAACAGTATTCTCTTTTAAACCTCCACAGGCTTCAATAACTTCGGAGACAAGAGTGCCAACCCTGATCAGCAGGTTGGCGGGTTTGTTGATACCCGCTCCGGTTATGGTCACAATCCTTTCAATCAGCGGCTTGCCTTCACGGACAGCATTGGTAATCGCAACCGCTGTACCTACGTTATGGTTAACCACTCCTACATCGAGTGGTAATCCGCCTGAAGGTACTTTTCGACCGGTTGTAACCTGAATCAGCATTTTTTCAGCACCCTGGGGGTACTTCGTATGTAAGCGGGCTACAGAAATATTATCCTCATCAGCCACTGCCTGTTCCATCACCCTGATTGCATCATCCTTGTTGTCCTCAATACCGATTACTCCCTTTTCCGCCCCAAGAGCTCTAAGCATTATTTTCAGGCCATAGACAATCTCTTCAGGTTTTTCCAGCATCACCCGGTGATCAGCAGTCAGGTAAGGCTCACATTCAGCTCCGTTAATCACTACATAATCAATCTTTTTCTCCGGTGGAGGAGAAAGCTTAACATGAGCCGGAAAAGTAGCTCCGCCAAGACCTACTATACCGGCTTCACGGATTAACTTCCGCAAGTCGTCGGCACTCAAACTGTCCGGATTTTGAACAGGTTTTATGCTGTCATCCCAACTGTCCTGACCATCCGATTCAATGGTAATTGCCGTCACCGGCCGGCCGAGGGGATGATTGTAGGGCCCTATAGCTTTGATGGTACCGGAGACACTGGCATGAATAGGGGCAGAAACAAAACCGCTGCTATCGGCTATTTTCTGACCCATCTTAACCTGACTGCCCACCTCGATTCCCTCAACAGGTTCACAAGGCGCGCCGATATGCTGCTGTAGTGGAATTACCACTGTTGAAGGAGCTTTCATCGGCGTTACGGCCATTGTAGCCGTTATCTCCTTATGATAATCGGGATGAACGCCTCCTTTAAAAACCGCGCTGCCCATATACTTTGTTCACCCTTTCCAAGTTAATTTTTACACATAGTTCGGCAGTATTGAACAGTACTAAAATATAAATACCTTATATCTTTCGTTATATTTCACTAAACTCCTGCATCTAAATACTCTTTTAATAATCGTCACAACTACTGATAAATACGACTATTACTAACTTTTATCGGTATAATAAGCCCTGATATCGCTGACAGTGTAGAGTGAACCGGTGACAAGTACCGCGTCGCTGGGATTAGCTGCCTGAAGAGCAAGGTCGAGTGCTTCACCATAGTAAGCAATAACCCTGTATTTTAACTTAAACCCGAGCTCGTTAACAGCAAATGCAGCCACATCTTCCGGTTCTGCTGCACGGGGCAGCGAAGGACGAGTGAAGAAAACTTCATCAGCCAGGGGTAAAATTGTCTTCAACATCGCGCTCATATCTTTGTCTGCCAACATTCCAAAAACCATGATCAAGCGATCAAACTTAAAGTATTCCGGAATTGCCTGGGCCAGTTTTTCAATTGCTGCCGGGTTATGAGCCCCATCCATAATTAGAAGGGGATCCTTTTTTAATACTTCGAGCCTGCCGGGCCAGGTAGTTGCCGAAATGCCCTGCCTGACTGCTTCTTCGCTGACAGGAAAATTATAATTTGACAAAAGCTCCACTGCGGCAAGGGCAACAGCGGCATTTTCAAGTTGATAACTTCCACGCAGGGGGATATGAAGCCGATCGTATTCCTTTTGGAAGCCCTTGTAGGAAAAAAACTGGCCATCCTCTGTGATCTGATCAAGCTCGGCATAAGGCCTTCCCGGAGTTTTCTCTCCCTGCTTAACCGGTTGAAAAACCCGGTAGCATGATGATTCAAGCTCGCGGCAGCGCTTCTCAAAAACCTGAAGAGCCCGCTGATCGGCAGCCGCCGTTAAAAGGGGCCGGCCTTTTTTAATAATACCCGCTTTTTCAAAAGCAATCTTTTCTATAGTATCACCGAGTACTACAGTGTGCTCAAGACTGATGTTTGTGATAATGCTCAGCAAAGGAGTTACCACGTTGGTTGCATCAAGCCGGCCGCCCAAGCCAGCTTCGAGGATAACCAGATCCACTTCGGCACGGGCAAAATGAAGCATAGCCAATACAGTGACCACTTCAAACTCTGTCGGTTGACCCAGATCCGGATCATTTACTGCCTGTTCAACAACAGGTTTAACCAGATCCACCAGTTCAATAAGCCGGTCCTGTTCGATGTCGCTTCCATCTACAGCCATCCGATTGGTAAATGACAGCAGGTAGGGCGATGTAAAAAGACCGGTCCGGTAACCTGCCGCCCGCATCATTGAAGCAAGCATTGCCGCAGTTGAACCTTTGCCATTTGTTCCCGCGATATGAACAAAATTAATCTGCTCTTGCGGATTGCCCAGTTGTTCAAGCATAGCCACCATTCTGGTCAAGCCAGGTTTGATCCCAAACCGTCCCAGACCGTGAATCCAGTCTAACGCCTCTTCATAGCGCTTCCTGTTATCCATTAGCCGCCTAGCTCCTTTAAACGTTCCTCTAGTTTAAGTAACATCGCTTCCTGTTCATGGCGACGGGCTTTTTCTTTCTCGATTACCGCTGCCGGAGCCTTATCAATAAAGCCGGGATTATTTAATTTGCCTTCAGTTTTCTTTATATCAGCCTGAACCTGGTCCAGGTCTTTTTGAAGACGCTTTATTTCCGCATCAATGTCCAGTACCCCTTCCAGGGGCAAATAAACCTCTACACCATCACCGATAATCGCTGTTAAAGCCTGCTTTGGCTTGGCTGCCTCAGGGTCAACAGTCAGAGGTTCGGCAAAGGCCAGCTTATTCAGATGATGCACCTCTTCACTTAAACAATTCGCAATATTTCCCGAAGCACGAACCAACACAGCCGCTTTCTGGCCGGGAGGCAGCTTAACCTGGCTGCGCAGATTTCTGATCGTTCTGGCCACTTCCTGTAAAAGCTCCATCTCAGCAGCTTCTTCAGCAAAGCGTTGATTATCTTTAGCCTGCGGCCAGGCAGCGGTAACCAGCGCATCCCCTGTCCTGTATGGCAATTGCTGCCATATTTCCTCGGAAATAAAGGGCATAAACGGATGCAGCAGCTTCATCACTCCATCAAGAAGGTAAGTGAGCAGAGACCTGGTCCGCATACGATCCCGGTCAGCTGATGCCCCGCCCTCT
>CAZCHW010000047.1:0-9673 GCA_964498375.1 uncultured Syntrophomonadaceae bacterium
TGCAAACAGAAAGGATGAAGATAATGCAACTTAAACTGCTCTGGGAATTACAGGAAGTCGATTTAACAATAGCCGCTCTGAATAAAAATATTGAAGAAGCGCCTCAGAAAAGCGGTGTTGAAGAAGCAAAATCGAAAGTGTTGCAATTAAATGAGGAAAAAGAAAATCTTGGGCAGCGTTATCGTGATCAGCGCAAAAACCTAAAAGATCTGGAACTGCGTATTCAAAAATTAACTGATGATCGTCAGATTCTCAAAGATGGGATGTATAGCGGTAAAAACACCACCGCCAAGGAACTGGAACAGATGATGCGCAAACTGGAGCTGATGGCCGGAGAAAAAAGCCGCCTGGAAGATGAACTGTTGAATGTAATGGAAAGTGTAGAAGAGCTCGAAAGCAGCATAGCTGAGAATAAAAGCGCTCTGCAGGTGGCGGAAGAGGATTTGCAGATCAAAGGATCCAGGCTGAAAACTCTGCTGGGAGAGCAGCGGGAGCAGTTGGCCGCTGCGGAGCAATTGAGAGCAGTAAAAGAAAAGGAAATTGATCAAAAATTAGTGGCCCGTTACACCTTGCTGGCCGAAAAGCATCAGGGGCGGGCTTTGGCCCTGGTAGAAAATGATATATGCGGTGGTTGCCGGGTTTTTATCTCCTCAGCGCTACGCGGTCATCTTTACAATCCAAGCGCTTTAGTGTATTGTGAGAATTGTGGGCGTTTGCTCGTTAAGCTTGATGATCAGTAGTGAAATGAAATAAGATTTCAGACCCGGAGGGATTTTTTTGGCAAGGAAAAAAGTAAGAGCTAAAGATTTGAAAAAACAGCGCTGGGCTACAATCGTCGCCGCAATTCTGGCGCTTGGAATGATTGTGTCGCTGGTTGGTGTTTATCTCGGGCAGGCTGGCAGTAACAGAACAGCTCTGCCAGAACAACAGCAGGAGCCGCAACCTGAAGATTACCTGGCTTTTTATGAGGGCGAAGTTGAGCGGCTTGAAAAGCACCTTGATGAAAATGAACCGACCGAGCCGGTGTTACTCGAGCTGGCTGAAAATTATCGTTACCTGGTCTTTATTCAACAAGTCTTTTTTGAAGATCAGCAAGTTCTGGCGGAGAGCAGGGAAAACCTGGCGGCTGTTTTCGAAGAATTGCTGGAGATTAATCCTGAACAAAACGAATACCGGTATGAACTGATCAGTCTCTCGATGGACATGGATTCGAGCCACGACCAGATCAATGCACAGGTTGAAGACTTGCTTGACCGCCTGCATGAAAAGCCCGATCCGATGGTTCACCTGGCTTTGATCAACCTGCTGGCCCCGCAGGATGAAGAAGGACGCTACGAAGAAGAAATTGAATGGCTGAGAAACCACCTGGAACCGCTTCATCAAACTGAGAGCGCCAACAATGAAGAGCTGTTTTATTATGCAGTGCTAATTGGTGAATATTATGATCAGCAGGACGAAGCAGCCGATATCCTGGAACAGATCATCGATCAGGAACCGGAAGACAGCTCTGTTTACCAGGATGCGACAACTTATCTCAGTTACCTTGAAACAGAGAGCATCCCTTCCGGCGAAAATATTGATTAAGAACAGGAAATAAACGAAGGAAGGATTTTATCAGGACTCGATGGATAAAGAAAGTATTATTGCTCTCTTTGAAGATTTAAGAAAACGACTAATAATTATTACTGCCACGGTATTTGTTTTTGCCGTGATCAGTTTTGCTTTCAGTGATCAGGTCAGGCAGATTTTGATGGTTCCTGCCGACCTGGCCTATGCCGACCTGGCAGGGCAGGGGCTGGATCTGCAATTAATATTTCTTACACCCTCAGAGGCGCTGCTGGTTAACTTGCGGCTGGCATTTATCACCAGTGCAATTGTCACCCTGCCGGTGATACTATACCAGCTGGTTGCCCTGATTATGGCAGTTGCCGGGATGCCGGGCCGGAAAAGTATCTTGCTGACCCTGATCATGTACCTGCTTTTTGCGATCGGAATTTCCTTTGCTTATTTCGTGGTTTTACCCTTTGCCCTGAATTTCTTCATTGGCTTCGCTTCAGCCGATCTGGTTCCCACCTTTAGTTTCGCCCGCTATATTTCGTTTGTCAGTTCTTTTCTGTTGTCATTTGGGCTGGTTTTTCAGTTGCCGGTGGTCTTCTGGTTCCTGGGCAGTGTCGGTATAGTCGATACAGGTTTCCTGAGAAGAAACTGGAAATATGCCCTGTTGATTATCACAGTAACTGCGGCGATAATTACCCCGCCAGATATTTTTTCACAGGTTTTAATGATTATTCCTTTGATGCTGCTTTATGAGTTGGGGATCTTTATGGTTTACCTGGCTAACCGGAGAAAAGATCCTGAGCGAACTGAAGCTAAATTGCCGGACAGCGTGTAAAAATGCATCATGGTTATTAATAATTGCTATTCGCAGCCGATGCTAGCATGTACAGTTAAGCACATGTTGGCATTTTGCACTTGTAAGCGCCTGGATTGGGCAGGGATCCTGTTCGATTCCGTAGAATAGTTTTGCAGATACAATTATCCGGGGTAAGCCGGAACTGCAGGAAAGGCAGAAAAATTTGATGAAACTGGCCGGAGACGGAGAATATCGTGGAGAAACCTTAAATGGCAAACCTCATGGAAATGGCACTGTAACCTGGCCGGACGGCAGTCGGTACAGTGGCGAATGGCAGGAAGGTTTGTTCCACGGAAAAGGAACTTTTACCTGGTCAAACGGGGACAAGTATGAAGGTTATTGGCAAAAAGACCGGATGCAAGGCCGGGGAACTTATCTGTTTGCCGACTGGCGTAAGTACGACGGAGAATGGCGCAATGACCAGATGGATGGTCTGGGAACCTACTACTGGCCAAGCGGGGAGAAATATGAAGGCCAGTTTGTGGATGGTCTTTACGAGGGGAAAGGGACCTACTCCTGGCCGGATGGCAAGATCTACAGCGGCACATGGGTCAAATCGACTCGCAATGGGCCTGGTGAAATGCGCTGGCCCGGGGGAAAATTTTATCAGGGTGACTGGAACGACGACCGGCGTGAGGGCCAGGGAACAATGGTCTGGCCGGACGGCAGCAGATACGAGGGAAACTGGAAAGAAGGGCGTATGCACGGCCGAGGCAAATTCTGGTTTGCCGATGGGTCCCGCTATGAGGGAAATTTTTCTGAAGGTAAATTCAGCGATCAGGGAAAGTTTTATTTTACCGGTGATGCAATATTTGAAGGAAGCTTACGCCATGGTCTGCCTCAGGGGCGGGGAATGGTCCGCTTTCCCGATGGATCAAAATATTATTCACTTTTTGGCACTTCGGTTGACCAGACAGGGGGACGCTTTGTTTATCCCCAAGGGGATGAATACCGCGGCGAGACAAAAGACAATCTGCCCCACGGGGAAGGCGAACTGCATTTTCGTGACGGTTCGCGCTTTAGCGGCTTTTTTACCGCCGGGCGACCGACTGATCAAGGACGTTTTTATTTTCCCGACGGCTCAGAATACCGGGGAGAATTAATAGAAGGACGCCCCGATGGCCAGGGCGAGGTTGGTTTCAAAAACGGTCTGACATACAAGGGTAACTTCTGCAGGGGCAGGCGGGAGGGCTATGGTGAACAACGCTGGCCGGAAGGTTCACTGTTCAGAGGGCAATGGATAGATGATCACATGGAGGGAACCGGAATGTATAATGCCCCCAATGGTGATTTTTACGAAGGGGAATTTGTGAATGGTGCCTGGGAAGGAACCGGCCGGCTTGAGCAGAAAGATGGTTCAGTATTTAGTGGCCATTGGAAAGAGGGAAAGCTGCATGGTCGTGCCCTATGTACTTTTGCCTCCGGCATCAGCTACGAGGGAGAATTTGTTTCCGGGGAACATCAGGGCTGGGGAACCAAGATATGGGCCGACGGCAGCAGGTACAGCGGGCGCTGGCGGAAAGGGCGCCGGCATGGATTCGGCATGCTGACTACTGCAAAAGAGGAAATCCACAGTGGAAGATGGTTCTTCAACCGCCGGATTGGCCGTTTTGTGATCAAAAAAAGTTCTGGCATCTATTACCAGGCCTTTTGGTTTTTTGATCTGGGACCGTTTCAATTGCGACAGGTAAGCAAATAAGGATAAAATTTGACAAATTGACATATTTTTAGTAACATCTATAATACTTTAACGCTTTTTACAACAACTATAACTAATATCAGTTATATCAGAACTGACAAACAGGTGTATTCTTATGAGGTTAGTGCCGGTTTGGGCCTTGCGGCCCGGGATGGAAGTGGCCAGAAAGATAAGCTGTGGTACCGGAGCTCCGCTGCTGAATGCCGGAGTAAGACTGCAGGCTGATTATATCAGGAAACTGAAAAAGATGGAGATCAGGGCGATCTATATTCATGACGACCTGATTCCCGACGTAGAAATAGAAGATGTAATCCTGGAAGAAACACGGGATAAGGCGATCGGCATGGTCCGCTCTGCCCTGGTTGAAATTCGTGATTCCAGTCAGGGTAATTTTTCCAGATTACTGGCTGTCAAGCGTGAACTTTCGGCTGTGTTAGATGACATAATCGGCCAGCTGTTAACCAGTAAAGATTTGACGGTAAACCTTTCCGACATCAGGTTTACCGATGATTATACCTTCGCTCACTCAGTCAATGTGGCAATCTTGTCGATTATGAATGCCATTTCGCTCGGTTTGAGCAAGCGGGAGTTAAATGAAGTTGGTATGGGCGCCTTCCTGCACGATATGGGTAAAGTGGTGGTCCCGCTGCCCATTCTAAACAAACCTGGCATGCTCAGTGAAGCGGAAATGAACGAGATTAAAAAGCATCCCCGTTATGGGATGGATTTGGTCAGGGCAAGAGATATCGCCAGCCAGGCTGTTCTTTCGGTTATTTATAAACACCACGAGCGGATTGACGGCAGCGGCTATCCCCAGGGTTTGCGTGGAGATGAGCTGGAAATATTCCCGAGAATTTGTGCCGTAGCCGATGTTTATGATGCCCTGGTATCAGATCGTCCATACCGGGCTGGTTACCTGCCGCACCGGGCAATGGATATAATGGAATGTGAGTGTGCCGGGTATGATTTAAAGATCCTGCAAACTTTTTTCCACCACATTGCTGCGTACCCGGTGGGGACAATAGTCGGGCTGAACAATGGGCTGATCGGGGTGGTAGTGCAAAATGCTTACGGACATCCACGACGTCCGCGGGTCAGAATTTTTTGCAGCAGAGATAATTTTGCCCCTCTCGACGCACATGAAATTGATCTGGTCGAAACGCTTAACCTGGTCATAGATCGTATCTATCTTGATGACGAAATTCCCGACCGGATCAGGTTTCGCAAAACTTCTTGATTTTGTCTCAACTGAACCGTAAAGGAGTTGTGCCCCGTGGAATTGCATAACCTGATGGAGGTAGTGGTAGCCCACGCGATGGCTGACATCAAGAAGTATTATAATTATTGTGATTGCAAGCAGTGCCGGCTTGACATATCGGCCCTGGCATTAAACAAATTGCCACCCCGCTATGTGGTCACCAGTAAGGGTGATTCTTATGGACGGGCCGAACTTTTGGCTATGCAGAAAGATCTTGATATTTTAAGCCTGGTCCTGGAGGCGGTGAAAAAGGTTCAGCAGAACCCGCGCCACTAGGATATTTTTTGATCCTCAGGTAGATCGTCCTGTTAAGCACTTTTACAGTGATTTATTACTGTGCACCGATGGGAGGCGTTTTCTTGGATAAGAGCACCGGAGATCCCAGTGAGGCAAAGGATAAACAGGTTCTGATCGCCTTGCAGTCAGGGCAGGTTCAGGTGTCCGGCAGGGGCGGCGACGGAGGCAGCCCGGCTTTAATCAGGCCCGGACAGGGAATAACTGTGTTAATTAACGGTCAGGAAATATCGGAAGCAGCTGAAGTGACGGGATTGGAAAACATTAAAGTGCAACCCCTGGAAGAAATAACAGCAGAGCGGGTTGAAATAAGACTTTCAAATGAACAGCTTCAGGCTGAAGCGCGTTACCTGCCCGGTTGCAGGAAGTATTACCAGGTTAGCGACCACCCGTTCACCGATCACCTGGTTATTGAAGGGATTCGCAGAGAAGAACAGATCAAAACATTAACCCCCGCTGACATCTTAAAAAGACTGGAAGAAGAGCAGGTGCGTTACGGGATCGATCGTGAAGTGCTTAACTCGCTGTTCGATAATCCGGACAACTGGATCAAGGTAGCTGCAGGAGATCCGGTTCAGCAGGGGCAAAACGGCTGGGTTGAACCGTTGTTTGAAGGTGGAGTAAAGTCGGTTACTTATGGTGAAGAGGAAGAACGGGTAGACTACCGTAAACGCTTTGAGATAGAACAGGTCAACAGCGGGGATGTTATTGCCCGGATCCACCCACCTGTCCCCGGCAGAGCCGGAAAAACTGTAACCGGGGATGAAATCAATCCCGATCCGGTTAGTCCTGTTGAAGTAAACTGTGAAAGCGGCTCTACCCTTAACGGAGACGGCAGTGCCGTAATTGCCACCCGGAAGGGCATTCCCTCGTTTAAAAAAGGTCGACTTCATTCTTTCAGGGTAGACGATATTTATTTGCACAAGGGCGATGTCGATATTAAAAGCGGCAATATACGCTTCCGGGGCCATTTTAAAGTCCAGGGTGAAGTGACCGAAGGGATGAAGGTTACTGCTGACGGCAATATTGAAATTGGCGGTAACGCTTCTGCCGCAGAAATCCTGGCCGGGGGCAGTATAGTTTTTAAGGGCAACTGTATCAAGTGCAAGGTTCAGGCAGGTTGGGTTGACCTTGTTCTAAAAGACCTGTACCGGATCCTGGAGGACATGCTCGGTAATGTTGAGAATGCACTCGAAGCTGCCAATGAAGTGGTAGCTGCCCTGGAAGCAAGAAACAAGTTTGCCCCGCAAATGGAAGCAGCGGTTGTCAGGGCGTTATTACAGGGTAAGTATGCCGACTTGCCCGGGCAGGCAGGAAAGCTGCAGCAGTATTTAAAAGAGATGGGTAAGTCGATGCCTGAACTCTTGTTGCAAACGATAGTTGAAGTTACTCCACATTTTGTTGATTACCAATACAGTCAGGCTTTGGGTCGCCCTGTGCTGGGGCAAATCAGGGATAAGCTGGCGACAGCTGTTGATGCTCAGGTTGGTGGTTCTGATAAAGCGGATATAACTGCTCCCTACATTCAGAACAGTGTTGTAAACTGTACCGGGGATATGATTGTCTCCGGCAACGGTGTCTACAATTCCCAGCTTAAATGTGGTGGAACAGTCAATGTAGCCAAGTTATTTCGCGGGGGCATCATTGAAGCTGGAGAAGATGTTTATATCGGTGAGGCCGGTACTCCCCGGATTACCGCCGAGCAGGGGATGATCCAGGTGCCCTACAACGGCAGAGTTCATCTGGGCGCTGTCTATGAAAACGTCCGGGTCAGGTTCGGAACCACCGATTACCGTTTTGATAAAAACCTCAACAATATTCGCGTAATCCTCGATCAACACGAATTTGAAGTTAAGATTCTGCACTGGGGAAAATAAATTCACCTTTCTAACTGTAAAGCCTTAATTAATCTTTAACCATGTCGATTATTATCAGTGAAGGGTTATAAATGAAACTGATCCGGGTCCGGCCCGGATAGTTATGAAAGAAGGGATCACAGGTGAGAATCAGTGCTAATTATCTTCAACTGATCAACCGTATTCTGACCGAAGAACCCGGTAAGCCTTCCGGCGGTTCCAAAAAGGCTGCTGCCAGGGAAGAAGATCGCAAGGAACTTTCCCGCCTGGTCGAGGCCCTGCAGAGCGAAATGGATCGGATTGAAACCGATTCCGGCCCTGAAAAGGCTGCACGCCTGGAAAAACTGGCTGAGCAGATCGAGAATGGAACCTATCAGGTTGACAGTAAAAAGCTGGCTGAGGCGATGTTGAAGTTTTTCGGAGAAATATAGATTTTTTAGAAAGGAAGGCCAAAGATGATCGAGCCTTCTTACCGGAACAGGCTGTTTGAGCTGAAAGCTATCCTGGATGAAACCCGGTGCCTGTTCACCTCTCTGCATGATCTGGAAGAGGAATTACAATTACAACTGATCAATTTGGACCGGCAGGCGTTTCTCGCTTCTGCAGAAAAAAGAGACAAAATTCTGGAACAGCTTGCCGCGTTGGAAGAACGTAAAAAAACGCTGCTGCCGGGCGGGATCGGTTTTAAAACATTCATCTACCGGTTGATCGGTAAAAGCAGTCAGGCCGGTTTACTGGAGCAGCTGGAGACAAATATTAAGCTTTTCGATCAGGTCAGGGCTATTCATGAAGTTAACCGCAGCCTTCTGCAAGAGGGCCTGCGGTTTTCCAAAAAACTTGAAGAATTATTCTCTACCGGTAAGCCTGTCTACAATGAGCAGGGTTTGTTGAAGCAGGAAGAGCGGGATGCAATTAAAAATATCGACCGAAACTGCTAAGCGGTGTTAAAAGGAGATTCAGGATGTCTACAATATTCGGATCCTTTGAAATCGGACGAAAAGCATTAAAAGTCCAGCATAAGGGAATGGAAGTAAGCGGGCAGAATGTGGCCAATGCTAACACTCCTGGCTATACCCGGCAAAGGGCGGAACTGGAATCGGTAGCTCCGCCGGTAGTTGCCGGTCCTTCCATGGCACCGGGACGTGGCGTTGTAATTGCCGACATCATCAGGGTGCGCAGCGAGTTCTATCATACCCAGATGGTCAATACCGGCTCATACAGGGCTTACTGGTCTATGCGTCAGGAAACCTACCAGGGCATAGAAGCGATTTTTCTGGAACCAGATGATTTCGCAATCAACAATTATTTGGGTGATTTCTTTGATAAATGGCAGGAACTCAGCTCGTCACCGGAAGACAATGCTGTTCGCACTGGTTTGCGGGAAAGCGCTGAGAGTCTCACCAAGTCGGTGGAGGATGCCTACATGCGTCTTGAGGATCTGCGCCTTGATCTGGGAGGCGAACTTTTCCTGAGAGTTGATGAAATAAACCGGATTGCCGATACCATCGCTGAGTTGAACGAAAAAATCAGGTTTATCGGTGCGTTGAAGCAAAAATCTAATGAGCTGCTGGATCAACTGGATCTGGCGATTGAGGAACTTGCTGAACTGGTCGATATCAGTGTGCATTACAAGGCTAACGGTTCAGTGGAGATCTTTGCCGGAGGCAGAATCCTTGTTCAGGAAGACCGGGCTTTTCACTTGCAGGTAAAAACAGGCGAAGAGGGTTACCAGGTAGTCAGTCACCGGGATATGCCGCTAGATATGATTAAAGGCAGAATTCAAGGCCTGCTCGATGCTGTTAATAAAGATATCCCGGACTTGCAGGGGGAATTGAACTTAATTGTGGGAACCCTGGTAGAAGAAGTAAACGCTCTGCACCAGGGTGGCTTTGGGTTGGAACAGGATAGCGGTTACGACTTTTTCACGCCGGTTACCAACCCCGCTTTGCCGGCAGCCCTGCAGTTTAAAGTTTCTGATTTAATCTTTGAAGATTCTTCTTATATTGGTGCGTCCTCTGCTTTTGGTGAACCTGGCAACGGCGATGCAGCCCTTGCAATTGCCAGACTGCGTGATGAAAGAACAGAAGGGCGGCTTGACGGAGTTTCTCTTACTGAATACTACCGTGGGGTTGTAACCTCGATCGGTGTGAAAG
>CAZCHW010000048.1:0-9599 GCA_964498375.1 uncultured Syntrophomonadaceae bacterium
TAGATCACTGGCATCACTGGATGGCACAGACTGGTCTTTTGTGCCGTGAATAATTAAAAAATGAGATGGTGCCAATTGAGCGGCACAGTCGATCGGTTTGTGTTTCGTTAAATCAAGGAAAAAATTTCGCTTAACTTGCACAGTCCCTTCTTCCCCATTTACGGTTATTAGCTCTTCCGGGTCTCCCTTGATGCTGGCGTTGATTAGTCTGCTAAATAATTGGTCAGGTCTGGCTACCGCTGCCCAGGTACACACCGCCTCTATCTCCCGATCGATGGCACTGTAGCAAATGACTGTGCTGCCTCCAAAACTTCTCCCGGTAAGGATTAAACGGTTGAAGCCCTTTAATCTGGACCATTTTACTACTGCTGACAGGTCAGCGATCTGGCTGCTCAATGTTAAATCAGCCCAGCTTCCATCACTTTCTCCACATCCAGCAAAATCAAATAGTAAAGTGCTGTAACCTTTTCCGGCCAGGGAATCACCCATTTCAATTGCCCTTCCGCCACCTTCCTTCGATCCGGTAAAGCCGTGGCACACAATGACCAATGGATTACTGTTTCTCCGGAGCAGGTTTGTTTCAGCAGTATCCAAAGCTTTCGAGCCGGCCAATTTCAGCAAAGCTGCCAGCTTTAAATTGCTGTGGTTTAATATATTTAATTTTTGCCAGTCTTTGATCATTTACTTAACTCCCCGGCTAAGTTATCTATCCTCTACTGTTGCCACTGGTTTTCGAGCTCGCTGAAAAAATTAAACGACAAAAGGATCTGCACCAAATCTGGGTCAAATTGTTTTCCGGCGCACCTTTTAAACTCAGAAGCTACTTCTTCTGCATTCATTGCTTCTTTATAGGGTCGACCGTTGGTCATCACTTCATAAGCATCAGCTATTGCAGTAATCCGGGCCAGCAATGGTATTTCTTTTCCCCTGAGTCCGCGAGGATAACCGCTGCCGTCCCATCGTTCATGATGAGCCAGTATATCGTCAGCTACATGGGCAAATTCCTCGGTTGCCCTGGCGATCCGGTAACCGATTTCCGGGTGTTTCTTAATTTCATTCCACTCTTCAGGGTTTAGCGTTTGCCGCTTAACCAGAATTTCTTCTGATACATTTATTTTGCCGATGTCATGGAGGGTAATCAGCAGGTTGAGGCGGTTCAATTCTGAGTCGGTCAAGCCCAGTTTTTTGCCGATCATCCGGGCGATGCTTTGCATGCGCCGGGTGTGAGCTTCAGTTTCATAACTTTTTGCTTCAAGAGTTTTTAATAACGCTTTTAAAACAGTATTTTTTGTACTGCGACTTTCAGTTAATTTCTGTTTGTACATGCTGTTCTCTGCATTGCGCAGGATTTCAATCAGCGGTGTTGTCTGGTTGGTTTTACAGGAAACGCCGAGGGCCATAGAAATGGGAATATCTTCAACACAAATTCTGTTGCAGTTGTCGGCAATTCTCCGGCAAACCCGCCAGGCATCTTCAGCTGCAGTACCGGGAAGAATAATTACAAATTCATCTCCGCCCCAGCGGGCAATGATATCTTCCTGCCTGCAGGTATTATTTAAAATATTGCCGGCCGCGATTAGCATTTCGTCACCAACAGAGTGCCCATAGGTATCATTAACCAGTTTAAGGCCGTTTAAATCAGCCATGATGATGCTGATCGGCAGATGTCGTCCCTTGTCGAACCGTGATATTTCTTCATCAAGAAAGTTCCGGTTGTACAAGCCGGTTAGACTGTCATGCAGGCTGATATACTTGATCTTTTCTTCACTTTTTTTCCTCTCGGTGATGTCGCTGTGAGTGCCGAACATCATCAACGGTTTGCCGTCAGCGGTTCTGGTAACCACTTTGCCGCGATCCTGTACCCAGATCCAGTGCCCTTTTTTATGTTTTATGCGCAGTTCAAGGTCGTAAAAAGGTAACTCTCCCCTAATATGTCTTTCAATTACCTGGTCTGATTTTTTCAGGTCGTCGGGATGGGCCAGGGTTTCAAAAACCTTGTTCCCAAACTGATTCAACTCTTCCAGGCTGTAACCGATTATTTCAGCCCAGGTTTCATTATATATTGCTTCACCGGATTGCAGGTTCCACTCCCAGGTGCCTACATTTGAGCCTTCAATAATGTTTTCCAAACGCCATCTTTGAATTTGCAAATCTCTTTCTGCCTGTTTACGTTCGGATATATCTGCGTAAATGCCAAAAGCTCCGGCCAGTTTACCCTTTATATATATGGGAATACCTTTTATCAGCACTTCTACAGGTTGTCCCAGACGATTATAGCGGACTCCTTCGTGGATGGTTTGTTCACCTTTTTTTACGCGATCGGTAATTGAACGATCGGCCGAGCCTGGTTTACCCTTATCCATCACATCGTCTAAGGGCATACCTCTGATATCTGCCAGCTGGTAACCAAACAGTTCAACGAAGGCCTGGTTGATGTCGACTACACAGTATTTAGAGTCCATCTGCACGATTGCTTCTAAAGAATTGTAGAACAGGGCTTCCAGGAAGTGATTGCGATCTTGGTTCTGCTCGGAATTCATTATCAAGCCTCCGCTAACATCATATAAAACAGAATACCATGGAACTTGCTCTCAGGTAAAGATATTGCCTGTACCAAGCAGGTATTTCATTAAGGAAGCAGAAATATTTTCTAAAGTAGTTTTATTCCGGCAATAATTATATGATAAAACTTGAGCTAATCTAATAAAAAGCGGGAGAGATGATTATGCGAAGAGAAGACCTAACCTATTCTGACGGCAGCCGTTACCGGGGTGAAGTTAAAGATGGCAAAAGACATGGTCAGGGGGCGTTGTTACGACCTGATGGAACCAAATATGTGGGTGAATGGCGCAATGACCGGCCTGAAGGGCAGGGAACAATGACCAGGCCGGATGGGAAAAAGTATGTTGGTGAATGGAAAAACGGCAAAAAGCATGGCCAGGGAGCAGAAATTCTGCCGGATGGAACAATGATTGAAGGGATGTGGCAGGATGGCGCTTTTGCCAGCGAAATTAATACCGGACCGGAACTTAAAGCAAACTTTAACCAGTCTCTACAGCAGCAACAGGATGATGCGCCGCAAAAAGCATCGCCCGGGGAAAGCAGTAAAAATTTCTTTGCTGCTCTTTTCGATGTATCCATGCAGGAGATGATTACTCCAAAAATAATCAGGGTGCTCTATATAATCGGTCTTGTTGTGATTGGACTATCACTTTTAGGGGCGATTCTGGGTGGGCTATTTGCAGGCGGAGTAGGTGGTGTCAGGAACCTGGTAGTTGCGCTAATTGTTGCTCCAATAGGGGCGCTTCTCGGATTGATCTTTTTAAGGGTATACCTTGAACTTATTATTTTGCTGTTCAATATGTACGATCAGCTTAAAGAGATCCGAGCAAGTATGAAGTAATGTTTGTTAAATTAATGGAGCAAAGAGCAGAAAAGCAAGAGTAATACAGAAGGGAATAATTAAGGTTAGAATCAGGCCAGGTTTGGCAAAATCGCTGATTGAGAAATAACCGGCAGCATAGGGGATAACATTTGTTGGGCTTGAGGTAACCAGAATAAAGGCCATCGAAGTGGCAATGGCGACCGGCCCGGCCAGATACCAGGGGTCCATCTGCAAAGAGATGGAAAAAGCGATCATCATTGGGGTCAGGATAACCCCGGTTACAGTGTTGCTGGAAAAGAAAACCTTAAGTAATTCAACAATCAGTACGGCAAAAAAGATTCGTAACGCCAGGCTGAAACCACCAATCGGAGCAAAGGCAAACATGGCCAGCCAACGGGCAGCTCCGGTTTCAAAAATAATCATACCAAGCGAAAGACCGGCGGCAATTAAAACAATGCCACCCCAGTCGACGTCCGACTGAGCTTCCCGCCAGCTTAAAATATTGATTCCAGGCAGGAAGAAAGCGATAGCGCTGCCTAGAGCTACTACTTCAATTGGAATTGAAAAACCGGTCAACGTGTTCAGTAGAGGATCACCGAGCCATAAAACTGTGGTAACGCAGAAAATTATTAGTGCTTTGACTTCACTGGCCGATAACCGTGGTGCAGGTTCACTGGTGATAGTTTGAGCAGTTTTCAGTTGTTCAATATTTTCTGGAGGATAAACTTTAATTAAAATCAGGTAAGCTGGTGGCAAAATTAACAGTGCCGCAGGCAAGCCGACAATCATCCAGGTGATAAAATTAATCGGAATTCCAGCCAATTCACGGAGGTAGCCAAGAGCAACAATATTAGCGCCATTCCCTACCGGGGTAGCAATTCCTCCGATCGCCGCTCCCCAGGCGATGGCTATCAGAAGGGCCCGGCCAAAGTTACTTTGTCCCGGTTTTTGACCGCTTTGCCTGAGGATTGTAACAGCCATCGGCAGTAATATTGCCGCAACTGACATGTTGACAATCCACATTGAAAGAAATGCAGCGATAGTCATAAAAGCAAAAATTATTTTGTGTGGTTGAAAGCCAAGCCTGTCGACAATCAGACGGGTAAATCGATCAGCCAGCCCTGAACGGGTCAGCCCCGCAGACAAGGTTAGAACCCCGATAAAGAAGATAATAATAGTGCTGCCAAAGCCGTAGCCTACGATATCGCCAAATGGCGCAAGCCTGAACATGTAAGCGAGTAAAAGCCCAAACAGTGCTGTTACGGGAAAAGGAAGAGCCTCGGTGAGCCAAAGAACAATAACAAAAGCCAGTATTGCCAGGGATATTTTACCAGGACCGGTCAGTTCAACCAGTCCGTCGGGAGTCGTCAGCGGCTCCGGATTAGGCATCATTAAAATAACTGACAGTAAGACTACAGCTGCGATGGAAGAAAGAAAAGGTTTAGCTCGATTCGGCAAAAGCGCACCTTCTTTGATATGCCGGCAATAGTTTCCTGATTATTAAACAGGCGAGCCGGTACAAACATCACGAATATCTCCAGGCAAAATAATCAGGTCCGCCGCGGTGGACGGGGGCCATAATACTGGTAATAATGAACTTTAATATTACCATTGTAGAGTTTGCGCCGTTTCGAGGCCCTTTTACCGGCCAGCCGCTCAAAATTTTCACTGGCAGTCAAAATATAAAACGACCAGCTTTCCAGATTTTTCATTATTCTGCTAAACTCACGATAAAGCTTTTCCACTTCCTGCAGGTTGCCGAGACGTTCCCCGTAGGGTGGGTTACAAATTATTTTGCCGTATTTTTTCTTAGAACTCAATTCGCTAAAAGGTCTGGCCTGAAAATGGATAGCATCGTCAACTCCCGCTTCGACTGCGTTTTTACGGGCGGTGTCTATTGCCCTGCCATTTATGTCAGTGCCGGTTAAGTCTAGTTCCCGCCCATGATCGGCCAGGTCATGCATTTCCCTGCGGGCTTCATGCCAGAACTCCCTGGGGATCAATGGCCATTGTTCCGATACAAAGGTACGGTTCGTCCCCGGGGCAATATTGCGGCCAATCATTGCAGCTTCGATTGGAATAGTGCCTGATCCGCAAAATGGATCGATTAGAGGAATGTCCGGTTGCCAGCGGGCAATTTGTAACATCGCTGCAGCCAGAGTTTCTCTGAGCGGTGCTCCGCTTCCACCTGAACGATAGCCTCTTTTATGCAGGCCCGTTCCACTTGTATCAACAGTCAATGTGGCAATATCTTTCAACAGTGATACTTCAATCCTGAACAGCGGGCCTGTTTCCTTATACCATTCAGTGTGGTAGCGCTTTTTCAGGTTTTCTACCACTGCTTTTTTTACGATGGCCTGGCAATCGGAAATACTAAACAGGGCTGACTGGACTGATTTGCCATCAACAGGAAATGCGGCCTCTTCTGGGATCAAATCAGCCCAGGGTAATGTCCTTGTCTTTTCGAAAAGTTCATCAAAACTGGTAGCTTTGAATTCTCCAACGCGCAGACGCACCCGATCGGCAGTACGCAACCACAGGTTGGTTCTGCAGACAGCTCGTTCGTCGGCGTTAAAAAGAACTCGGCCATTTTCAACTTTTAAATTCTCATAACCGAGCGCTTTCAATTCAGCCGCGACAATTGCTTCCAGTCCGAAAGTTGCAGTTGCGATTAAATCAAGTCCGGGCATATAGTCTCCTTTGCCAATCTGATTACCAGCGGGCTTGATGATCTTCAGCCCAGCCGATTAAGTTATCAATGGAATAGCATTTTCCCCATTCATCCTTAAATAAACCGAAAAATCGGCCAATTAGCTGGTGAACTTCAGAGCCGAGGATGAAAACATTTGTTTTGGCCACTCGTTCGAAGAATGGTTCAAAGTACAGGTCGACAGTATCTGATAATGTGCTTCTGATGCGCCATTGATTCATAAAATTAAATTTATCATACTCAAAACTCAAATCCTCACTTATTTTGTATAACTTTCCGTTCAGGCATACACCGTTTTCATTCATTCCTGTGCCATCAGTCCAGCCAGCCCCGAAATTAAGACCAATAGTGCAGCCGTTGCTTGTACCTGATGCTGAAGCCCAATTCCAGAAGCTTGAAAAAGGCCATTTCCCCCTGCCGAAATCGAGGCAGGCGAAACCACCTTCGGCATTGTAGCATTTGTCCCCTACAGTTACCATGCCCTTCGCCGGCAGGGTGTTTTGCTTGGCAGTGAACTGAAATCGGTTGTTGCTCCAGGGAATCACCACATTCAGACTTTCATGGGTAGCGGGTATCTCAATTGCAAGATCGGCTGATAATGGAGCTCCGCCAAAATCGGGGCAGTCGACTTTAATTAATGTTTGTCCGGCAGTGGTCTGAAAAATCAAGTTCAATTTTTGGTCACTGAACTCAACATTGTCGCTTACATGATTACCCAGGTTACATCCTTTTCCAAAAAGGCGGGGTACAGTTAGCTCCTGAAAAGTAAGGCTCTTAAAATCAAGAAAATAGACAAAAGCCAGTCCAAGGTAGTCAATATCAGAAAGTGTAACTGAGAATAAAAAATCATTTGTAGTCACACACCAGTAGTTCCAGCGTTTTTTCCGTAAAGGGCTGCCCGATAGATTGCAATTATGCAGCGGTTTACGTGACCAACCCACAGCTCGCCGGTTAAGCTGCCCATTGGGCAGGCAAAGGTCGACAGGTTCAGTAAGTTCAAGTTCCCGGTAAATCTTTTTGGGGGCCATGCTCCTGCCTCCTTAAGCGAATATACTAGTGCAGACGTTCCTGAAAATCTAAATAAATTCTACCATACGAGCAAGGTTGATGTCTTGTTTCGGAATTAGATTAGTTTCTAGCCAGAGAACCGTCCCCTGGCTAGTTTAGGGCGTTGATCAGGGCGGCGATTGAATGGTTGATTTCTGCTTTGAGATGGAAACGGACAACTTTGCGGCCGGCATCGATCAGGGCTTGCCGGTCACCCATGGCCTGGGCATTTATCAGCGCCGCAAAACTGAGCATGCTTTTGCCATTGCCGGGTTCGTCGGGAATAGGCAGCTCAGATCCGGAGTCGGCCGTTAACTGGATAAAAAGCCCCTTGCCGGCATCACCTTTATGCAGCTGGCCGGTGGAATGCAAAAAACGCGGCCCGTAACCGGTAGTCACAGCAACCTGATGCTTGTTTTTCAGGGCATTGCGCAGTTTATCCAGGGCGGAGGCAGTTTCCGGCGTAACGGGAAGGTAAGCCTGTATGGCGATGTAGCTGCAGGGGTAACTGCTGGTATCAAGGTGAGCCAGGAATTTCTGCCAGGTTTCTGCCAGGTTAGGGGTTTCAAACCTACTGTAAACTGTTACTGTTGCGCTGTCAAGGTCGGGTTTGAGTGAAGGAAGCACGCCTTTTTCCCCGTAAGCGGCAATAAAGCGGCGGGTTTGCACTTTTGCAGATTCAACATTCGGCTGGTCAAAGGGATTGATCCCGATCGCCCAACCAGCTACAGCGGTAGCAAACATCCAGCGGAATAAGTCTCCGCCGATACTATAACGATCGTGCAGCTCTATTTCAATGATCGGATGACCGTTTCTGCGCAGATTTTCAACAGCTTCGGATTGACTATTGTTACCCCCAAGCCTGTAGCAGATAAAGAGGCGATCTTTTCTGAAGCCTGCCGAATTACTGATATCCTCTCCTTCAACGGGCAAAATTCCCTTGCCTTCCTTGCCGGTGCTCTCGGCGATCAGCTGCTCCAGCCAGGGCCCAAAAGCTTCCAGACCTGGGGGAAAGATAAAGGTAAGCTTATCATGGCCTGTTTCAGCACTGGCTCCGATGACGGCACCGAGCCAGGCTGCGCTATTTTTGTCCAGGGAGGGTTGTTCTTTACCGGCAGACAGGGCCATTATTTCGGCTTGATTCAGCAGCATTTCAAGATCAACCCCGATCAGGGCTGCCGGGACAAGCCCGAAAAATGATAGAGCTGAATAGCGTCCGCCGATTTCCGGGTCGTTTAAAAAAATTTTTAGAAAACCAAGTTCCTGTGCTATTTTCTCTAATCCGCTTCCAGGATCAGTAATGGCGGCAAATTGTTTTCCAGCGGCCTCTATGCCACATTGCTCGGCAACTTTGTTATAGAAATACTTCATTAAAGAAAGGGTTTCCACTGTGCCACCCGATTTGGTTGCCACTATAAACAGGGTGCTTTTTATAATCAGGGATTGCTCCAGGGCAAAAATAGTATCGGGATCGGTGGTATCAAGAACAGTCAGGTCTGGGTAGCCAGGCTTAACATCAAAGATTTTCCGGAACATTTCCGGGGCCATACTTGAACCGCCCATACCGAGTAATATAACCCTGGTTATCCCGGCAGCGCGCACCTTTTTGACAAACTGTTCTAATCCGGGTATTTCAGAAGTCATCTTCCGCTGATTTTGCAGCCAGCCGAGGCGGTTGCTTATTTCAGCGGGGTCATTCTTCCAAACGGTATGATCTTTTTGCCAGATTCTGCTAATGACTTGCAATTCCCTGAGGCGGGACAGTTTTTCCCGGATTATTTTTTCGGGAAGATTGAAGGTATAAATGTTGTCCATAAGTACATCCTCCTAAAAATCTTGTTAGTATCACGTCAGGAGTTCGGTCAGGCCTGAAGCCCGGTTGAAGGTGCGGTTTATTCCGTCCTGCAGGATCTGCCTTGAACCGTTGATCAAAACAGACTTTTTTGCCCTGGTGACTGCGGTGTAGAGCAGTTCCCTGGTTAGAGGGCGGACCGGTTGGTCAGGTAATATCAGGGCAATGTGATCATATTCTGAACCCTGGGCTTTGTGAACCGTGGTAGCCCAGGCAAGCTCGACCCGGCCGCGCATCAAAGCAAGAGGGTAAGCGCTGAAAGTGTCACCATTAGGGAAAACTGCCATTAAGGTTCTGTACGATTGGTTTTTGTCATTTTCTGTGGCGACATTCAGAATTAAACCGGAATCACCGTTGTAAAGATGAAGACGGTAATCGTTGCGGTTAATCATAACCGGTTCACCGCTATAGAACTGGTTCCATAAAATTGGCTTGTTGTCACTTTCCAAAACAGATTGCCACCTTTGGTGAAACCACTGATTAACCGGCTCTGCCCCGGTTCCACCAGCAGGCAAACGAGTAACGCAGAGCATCCGGAATCTTTCGTAATGGGAAAAAAGCAGTTTTATATTTTTTATGGCAGCCGGATCAAACCCCTCCGGCTC
>CAZCHW010000049.1:0-9545 GCA_964498375.1 uncultured Syntrophomonadaceae bacterium
CTCGGGAGCGGCCTTGTAAAGAATACTGGTTATAATTGTATTCAGGCAAACACTTTTGCCGGCTCCCGTTGCTCCGGCAATTAACAGGTGGGGCATTTTCGTCAGGTCCGCAATTACTGCATTTCCGGTAATATCTTTGCCAAGCGCAACCGTCAGCGGTGACTGACTGAACTCAAAAGCCCGGTCAACCATTACTTCGCGCAGGTTAACCAGGGAGATTTGTTGATTGGGGACCTCAATGCCGAGTGCTGCTTTACCCGGTATCGGCGCTTCGATCCTGACCAACGGGGCGGCCAGATTGAGCGCCAAATCATCAGCCAAGCTGCTGATCTTACTAACCTTTACACCGGCTTCTGGTTGTACCTCAAAGCGGGTGACTGTAGGACCTGATTGAACATGAATAACTTTTGCTTTAACTCCGAAACTGGCCAATGTTTTTTCAAGCAGCCTGGCCCTGTCTTTGCTGTCGCGGTTTTGCTGATCTTCGCTCCCGCTCGGCAGTGCCAGCAGATCAAGGGGTGGAAAAATATAATCCGGTCTTTTTTCATTTCGACTCACCGTCACCATTGGCGGATGGCCATTTGATTCAGCTGTATCAGGAGCAACTTCTTTTAATGCTGCCAGCGATTCATCTGCTTCTTTCTTGTGAGAAGGCAGATCATGCTGCAGGTGAGTATCTGTATTAGTAAACCCTGGAAGACTGGTCTGTTCAGCTTCTCCATCTGGTTGAGCCTCTGCCATTTGCTGTGGTTCTGCTGCTGTAGATTTGATCTCAAGGGTACTGTTTCTTTTTGCCTGAACAGCAGCAAGTTGTCCGGCCATATATCGCCCTGCTGATCCAAGCAGCTGAAGCAGAAACTTTAAAAACTTCACTGTTACCCCGTAAAGAAAAGTTAATGAACGGGTCAAGGTCTTAACCATTTTATTAATTGAGAGATCAAAGAGTAAAAGGATAGCAATTATTGCCAGAGAATAAATTAAAATTTGTCCCCCCAGCGGGCCGACGATCAGAAACAGGCCTGTCGCAATCAGGGCACCGATCAAGCCGCCACCTTCCTGCGCTAATCCGAACCGGATGCTCTCCGGATAAGTCAAAGTTGTGCCGACTTCAATCAAAAAGTTCAGGTGAAACCAGGTAATCAGCAAACCACTGAGGATAAAAAGCCCGGTCATTCTGATTTTTAAACGCTGCTTATTTAAGGGTAGAAAAGCTCTGACAGCCAGTAAAATTAAGAAAAGTGGTATAACCAGGGCTCCTCTGCCAGCCAGACTGTGCAGCAGGTTGTTTAAAAAGAGGCCAAAACCGCCGGTCTGGCCGGGATTAATAACCCCGAGCAAGGCAAATGATGCCAGGGCGAGTAAAAGAATACCCTTAATTTGTGACCGCATTTCTTTTTTTAGTCCCTTTTTACGCCGCCTGGCCACTTGGAAATAACCGCCTTTCAATACCTGAACTGCACCGGTTAACTCAGCAGGTTCTGTCAATTATAAAACATTTGTTCGCATTTGTAAAGAAAGCCTAAACGCTAAACTAAAACAGTAGAGAATAAATTATTATTAGTGTACCGGCAGCCCAGCAGTAACAGGCAAAGATTTGAAAATGTCCGCCGGCAAGCAGCCTGATGAAAATCTTGATTGCTACAACCCCGGACAGGAAGGCGACTAAACCTCCGGCAAAATAATTTAAAAGCATTGCCTGGTTGATGCCGATCTGGAATATTTCCCTGATTTCAAGTAGAGTTCCGCCTAATATTATCGGGGCAGCAAGCATGAATGAGTATTTAACCGCAGTTTCCCGGTTAAGTCCCCGCCAGAGAGCGGCCATAATCGTTGATCCGGACCGGGAGATCCCGGGAATAATGGCCATGCCCTGAATGAAGCCAATCCAGAGGGCATCTTTTAAAGTCATTGTACCCTTATCTTTCAGGCCTGCCGGCAAAACAGTAATAATTTTTAATATAATCCCTGTGACCAGCAGCATCACCCCGACCAGCAGGGTCGATTGAAAAAGCTGATCTGTATAGCCGGATAAAAAAATGCCCATCAATCCGGTCACAATCACTCCGGCAATAAGCATGATTAAAAAACGGCGCTCTTCTTTATTTTTCCTGAATTGCAGCAGATTTAAGAAATCCCGGCCAAATACCCAGAATACTGACAATAAAGTACCAAAATGTAATAGAACCTCCAGGGTAACGCCTGGTTCCTGTAAGCCAAGAATTTCCTGTGTTATAACCAGATGGCCGGAGCTGCTTACCGGTAAAAATTCAGTCAAACCCTGTACCAAACCAAGAATAATCGCTTCCAGGATAGTCATTTGCACAGGTGCCTCCCCTTTGCGTAAGTTTCTGTTATTTTTCAGTTTAATTACTTTACTGAATAAGCGCCGGAACTACCGGCGCTTTTTAACTGATCTTTTTGACTGCCCGGCTGGCTAGTTGCGATCTATTTCACCATCAGTGGCTATATCTATCACAATGGGCATAATCATTGGTTTGCGTCCGGTATGTTCGTAAAAGAACGACGAAGCAACATCGCGCAGTTTCGACTTAACCTTGCTCCACTCGTGCAGGTGTTCAGCGCTCATTTTATTCAGAGCCCTGGTCAGGATTACCTTAGCTTCTTCCAGCAAATCAACTGATTCCCGCACATAAACAAAGCCACGGGTAATTATTTCAGGGCCGGAGACAACCTCGCTTTTATCCTGGTCTACTGCAAGAACGATGATCACGATTCCATCCTCAGAGAGAATTTGCCGGTCACGAATAACTACTTCTCCGACATCGCCAATTCCGAACCCATCCACCAGAACCCGGCCTGCTGTTACCGAACCAGCCAGACGGCCGCGACCGCTGTTGAATTCAATTACATTACCCGGTTTGACAAGAAATACATTCTCTTCAGGAATTCCCAGCTTGACTGCGGTCTGCGAACAGTAAGCCTGCTGCCGGTATTCGCCATGGACCGGGACGAGATAATCAGGTTTGAGCAGGTTCAGCATCAGCTTAATTTCTTCTTCGCTGCCGTGGCCGCTTACATGAACGCCGGAAATTGGCCGGTAAATAACATCGGCTTTGAGTTGAAACAAGTTATTGACTGTCCGGGCAACCAGTTTTTCATTGCCGGGAATTGGGCTGGCTGCAATAATCACAGTATCGCCTGGCATAATTCCCACCTGACGGTGTTCCGATTGTGAAATACGGGTCAGGGCAGACATAGGCTCACCCTGGCTTCCTGTGGTTATTAGCGCCATTTCTTCAGGAGGGTAATCCCCGATCTTATCCAGGTCAACCAGCACCCCGTCGGGAATCTTCAGATAGCCTAATTCAGTGGATATATCAACTGAATTAACAATACTTCTGCCGACCACGCATACTTTACGGTTGTAGCGGGTTGCCGCATCTACCACCTGCTGGATTCTGTGTATATTGGAAGCAAAAGTGGCTAAAATGATTCTACCCTGGGCAAGCCGAAAGATTTCATTGATGCTTTCGCCCACCTGTTTTTCTGAAAGGGTATAACCTGGCCGGTCGGCATTTGTTGAATCAATCAAAGCAGCGACCACGCCTTTACGGCCCAGTTCAGCCAGTTTAAAATAGTCAGTTGTGTTGCCGTCAACCGGGGTTTGATCAAATTTAAAGTCGCTTGTATAAACTATAACTCCGGCTGGAGTTTCCACGGCAGTTCCCACCGAATCGGGAATGCTGTGGTTGGTGCGGAAAAACTCCAGTTTAAAGTTTTTCGACAGCACCAGGTTATCATTCGGTGTAATTTCGTTCAGGCGCACATTTTTTGCCGGGTGTTCCCGCAGCTTCGCTTCCAAAAGCCCGAGAGTCAACCTGGTCCCGTAAATAGGAGCATCCAAATCTTCGAGGATATAAGGCATCGCCCCAATGTGATCTTCGTGACCGTGAGTTAGTATTACTCCAAGTACATCAAGTTTGTTATCGAGGATATAAGAAATATCAGGAATGACAATGTCAACCCCAAGCATAGCCTCGTCGGGAAATTTTAGCCCGGCATCCATAATAATGCATTCTTTTCCATACTGTAACAAAAACATGTTTTTTCCGATTTCGCCTACCCCGCCAAGGGGGATCAACAAAACCGATCCGTTATTCTTTTTTCTTCTTGACAAAATTTACCTCCATCATCCAGTATGCCCGAAACCGCCTTCGTTTCGCCCGCTGGGCGGCAGTTGTTCGGTTAATTCAAATCTGGCTTGAATAACCGGACACAGCACCGCTTGGGCGACACGATCTCCGCGCATTACTGCATAGGGTTCCTGCCCCATGTTAATTAGAATTATTTTTATTTCGCCCCGGTAATCCGGGTCGATTGTTCCAGGGGAATTCAAAACACCAATCCCCTGATTGATAGCCAAACCACTGCGCGGTCTGACCTGCAACTCGTATCCCACCGGGATAGCCATATGCAATCCTGTCGGGATCAAGGCACGTTCTCCCGGTTTAATTTCTATTTTAGTTTCAACAGCGGCATATAGATCCATACCTGCCGATCCATCGGTCATGTACCGGGGCAGGGGTAAATCAGCCGCGTGTTCAGCCTTAATAACAGCGACGGTGACAGCATTTTTAAAAATTATGATCTCTCCTAACTTAAAACTGCTCATTCTGTCCAAATTACAAAGGACAATATTATCAAGCAATCCAGCTTAGTAAAAAACCCTAGCAGCTAGGGTCCTTTACTGTCTCTTTAATTGCGCCGGTTGCGGGACCTGTTACGGTCACCGCCCCGGTTATCGTGGTCTTTTCGCTCGGGGGGAGCACCTTCCGGTCGCGGTAGCAAGGCCTTCCGGGACAGGTTAATCCGTCCTTTATCATCTATATCAAGAACCTTCACTTCAATTTTATCCCCGATATTTACAACATCCTCTGTTTTTTCTACACGATGGTGATCCAGATGAGATATGTGCAACAACCCTTCTTTACCGGGCAACAGTTCAACAAACGCACCATACCGCTCAACCCTGGTTACCTTGCCGTTGTAAATTTCGCCTGCTTCAACATCTTTCACCAAAACTTCAATCATCTGCTGTGCTTTTTTACCATTTTCCGGATCAACAGCAGCGATAAAGACCCGACCATCCGGCTCAATATCAATATCGACCCCGGTTTCGGCGATAATTTTATTGATCATCCGCCCACCCGGTCCGATAACGTCTCTGATTTTATCGACACCAATCTGCATCCTGATCATCCGGGGAGCATTTGGCGATAGTTCTTCCCGCGGCGCCGCGATGTTTTCATTCATAATCCCCAGTATGTGTTTGTAACCGAGATCAGCCTGCTCCAGCGCTCTTTCAAGAATTTGATCAGAAATACCTTTAATTTTAATATCCATCTGCAGGGCAGTAATTCCTTTTTCTGTACCTGCAACTTTAAAATCCATGTCGCCCAGAAAGTCTTCCAGGCCCTGGATATCCGATAACACAACTACGTTATCGCCTTCTTTGATTAAGCCCATAGCAATACCGGCAACCGCGCTCTTGATCGGCACCCCGGTATCCATCATCGACAAAGATCCGGAACAGACACTGGCCATCGAGGTTGAGCCATTTGACTCGAGCACCTCAGAAACAAGCCTTATAGTATATGGAAATTCATCCTCAGAGGGAACAACCGGTTCCAGGGCTCTTTCGGCTAAAGCGCCGTGCCCAATTTCCCGGCGGCCGGGGCCACGCATGAAACCGGCTTCGCCAACACTGTATGGCGGGAAATTATAGTGATGAATAAAACGTTTCGATTCTTCGAGGCCTAGGCCGTCGAGTATTTGCACATCGCGCAGGGCAGATAAAGTGCAGATATTTAAAACCTGTGTCTGACCCCTGGTAAAGATTGCTGAACCATGGGTCCGTGGTAATACCGTGGTTTCACAGGTAATCGGACGAATCTCTTCAGGGCTCCTGCCGTCTGCCCGCAACCCTTTGGTTGTAACAAGCTCTCTCATTGTAGCCTTAAGCACTTTTTCGTAAGCCTTGACAATTTCACTTTCATTTTCCGGATACAGTTCAACATATTTTTCCAGCAAATTAGTTTTTACGCTGGCCAGCTTATCTTCGCGCTCCTGCTTATCTTTTGTCTGCAGCGCGGCTGAGATTAATTCCTTAACTTCTCCCTCCACTGCTTCAGCAAGCTCACTGTTAATTTCCGAAGGTGTAAATTCCATTTTTTCCACACCTGCATCATCGACCATCTGCTCCTGGGCGGCAACAATCTCCTTGATAACCTCGTGGCCGGCCTGGATACATTTCAGCACGTCCTGGCGGCTGATTTCTTTCGCTCCTGCTTCAACCATCATAACTGCTTCTTTTGTTCCGGCCAGCATCAGGTGGAGTTCACTTTTTTCAGTCTCTTCCTGGTTAGGGTTAACCACCGGTTCGCCGTCAATTAATCCGACAATTACTGCACCGACTGGTCCGGCAAAGGGAATTTTTGAAATTGAAAGTGCTGCCGAAGCGCCGATTATTGAAAGCGGCTCGGGCGGGCAATTCTGATCCATCGACAACACGGTGGAAACTATATGAACTGAGTTGTGAAAACCTTTGGGAAACAAAGGTCTCAGTGATCGGTCAGTCAGACGGCAACCAAGTATTGCTCTTTCAGTTGGTCTGCCCTCTCTCTTGATAAAGCCACCGGGAATCCGTCCCACGGCATAAAGTCTTTCTTCATAGTCTACCGTCATCGGGAAAAAGTCTATACCTTCACGCGGTTCATCAGATACTGTAGCGGTCACGAGTACTACCGTATCGCCATATCTCATTAATACAGCACCACTGGCCTGTTTTGCCAGTCTGCCTGTTTCCATGGTCATTGTTCTGCCCTGCATATCTAAACTGTATGAGTGCATCCTTTGTTGACTCCTCTCTTCTTACAAGTTGATATAACCGGAAACACGGGGGCTGGCCCCCGTGCTCTTATTTTCTTTATTTTCTCAAGCCGAGTTTGGCTAATAGTGCCTGGTACCGTTCCGGAGACTTGTCGCGCAGGTAATTAAGAAGGCCCCTTCTCTGTCCAACCATTTTCAGCAAACCACGCTGCGAATGGTGATCTTTTTTGTGAATCTTTAAATGCTCGGTTAAATAATTAATTCTTGCAGTTAACAGGGCAATCTGTACTTCCGGTGAACCGGTATCTCCCTCGTGCCTTTTGTGCAGATCAATAATCTGCTGTTTACTTTCTTGATCTAACATTTTAAAAATCCTCCCTTTTTTTTATCGCCATCTGCGGAGTAAAACGTCGGGATTTCTCGTTAAACCACGCAAATGGTTCATATCAAACTGATCTTAGCACAGAACAACTTGCTTGTAAAGAACGGGCCATTTCTTCCCTTTCCTGTTCATAGCTGTTGATTAAGCGCCGTCCCAGCTCAATATCGAGCCCGATCTGTTCTTTTAAGGCTGAAGCAGAAGGAAATGGTCTCGTATCGCGTAATTTTTCTAAAAAACAGATCCGGATTTCACGGTCATAAATCTGTCCGTCAAAATCAAGGATATGCGTTTCCACTGCTGTTTGATCAAAATTGTCAAAAGTCGGTCTAGAGCCAACATTGGTTAATCCGTAAAGCAGCTGATCACTGAGCCGCCCTACAGCAGTTAAGTAAACACCCTGTCCCGGCCAGAGCAAACGCGGGTTAGCAACAATATTTGCTGTTGGATATACAAGTGATTTTCCGATTCCACAACCCCTGATCACTCTACCGTGCCGGTAAAAATAATAATTAAGGTACTTAGCAGCTTCTTTGACTGCACCGCTGCTGATTAGCGCGCGGATCAAAGAGCTGCTGACTTTTTCTCCTTCGTAACAGACCATAGCGGTTACGTCTATAGTAAAACCTTGCTTTCTGCCCCAGTAGTACAGGGTATCGGCGTTTCCTGCCCCTTTTTTACCGAACCGGTAGTTGTTCCCGATAAAAAGCCCTTTTACCGCCAGGCGGTCAACTAAAATATTCTTTACAAATTGTTCCGGTGAATAGGTGGCAAACTGATCATCAAACTGCTCAACAATCAGGTAATCAAGCCCAAGCTCGCCCATTATTTCTGCCCGGTCAGCAATATCGGTCAGCAATGACATCTTTTTTTCAGGCTGCAGAGCAATAACCGGGTGCGGGTTAAGAATAAAAGCTGCGCTGGATCCTCCTGCTGCTGCAGCGGATTTCACTGCTTTGCGTATAATCTGCTGGTGCCCCAGATGAACTCCGTCAAAATTTCCCAGCGCCAGAAAAAGCGGTTTGTGATCTGCCGGCAAGCTGCCGCTGCCGTTAATTATTTCCATTGACAATCACCTTTCAAGATATTTCACTGTCTTCAAATAATGCCCGTCAGCACTGACATTCAGACTAGCCAGAGCTTTAAAACGTTTGTCGATACCGTAAATACGAAATAGAGCCTGTTCCGAAGATAACGCAGTTTCTTCGAGAGCAAGTTCATTGATGTTAATGATTCGCCCGCAGCGTAAATCGTTAACCCGTTCAGGCGGCAGGGTCAGAGCAGGTATATGAGCCACAGCACTATCCATACCTTGAATCGGGCCGCTTCCCTTTTCTCCCTCAACCATGCGTTCCAGCTCATCCAGGTCTGTTGCATCCTCAAGCCGGTACGGGCCTACTGCTAACCTGGTCAGGCCGGAAAGATGAGCACCGCAGCCGATTAATCGACCAAGATCTGCCGCCAGAGTCCGAATATAGGTTCCCTTGGCACATTCTATTATGCAGGTCACCTGGGGAGATTGTTCTGCGGTGAATTTTAATAGTTCAATCCGGTAAATATAAACTATCCGTTCCCGTCGCGGCGCTGCTTCGCCCTTCCTGGTCCAGTGATAAAGCGGTTTCCCTTTATACTTGACAGCTGAATAAGCTGGAGGGATCTGCACAGTTTCTCCGATGAAACTGGCAAGTAAACTCGACACTTCAGCCTCGGTTAATGCAGGGATCTTTCTTTCCTCCAGCGTCTCTCCTGTGGCATCTTCTGTTGTAGTTGTTCGACCAAGGGTTATTTCTGCCCGGTAAATCTTTGGTAAGTCAATTATATACTCGGTCAGACGGGTTGCCTGTCCGAGGCAAACCGGTAACACTCCGGTAGCCATCGGATCAAGGGTGCCGCTGTGCCCTGCTTTATGGCCGGGATATAATCTGCGTAACCTTTGTGTAACCTGGTGCGAGGTCAGCCCCTGCGGTTTATTAATTACAATAATTCCATCCATTGCCGCTTCAGGGCCCCTTTAATGAAGAATATCATGCAGCATCTTTACCGCTTCGGTAAGAACTTTATCGCGTACATCTTCAAAACTGCCCTGCAGACGACAACCGGCGGCCCGGGCATGTCCGCCCCCGTTTAACCGGCCGGCCAATTCACTGACATCTAGTTGCTTCGAACGAAAACCGACCTTAATTTCCTGATCGGAATCAACGTAAAACAACATCCCCAGCTCAACCCCTTCGATATTGCGGCTGTAATTAACAATGCCTTCCAAATCATCACTGCCGGCACCGTTGCGTAAACGAAGGTCTTTGCTCAGGGTCATCAC
>CAZCHW010000050.1:0-9521 GCA_964498375.1 uncultured Syntrophomonadaceae bacterium
TGTGCTATGAATAATTTAAGGTCTTTTCAGGGTTTTGTGATAGTGACAGAATATATATTTTTGCGACCAATCAAGGAATAGTTAAAGGAAACTCGTTAGCAACAGATATTGACTGACAACAAACATACAAACACAAGTGTCCGAATGTCCGAAAAATACCGGTTTGCAGTCAGTAATTATCGTTGAGTAAAGGGATATGGTTGTTAGTGTCGAAAGTGTATCAACAAATACTGAAATGAGGAGAAATCGAAAATGGCTAATTACAAAATTGAGGATGTTGAAGGTGTCGGCGAAGTATTAGGTAAGAAGTTTCGCGATGCGGGGGTTAAGGATACTGATAGCCTCCTGAAGATGAGCAAAAGTCCATCCCAGAGAAAAGAATTGGCCGAGAAAACGGGTATTGCTGAAAAACAGGTGCTTAAGTTTGCCAATCTGGTCGATTTATACCGGATCGGTGGGATTGGATCGGAGTATTCAGAGCTCCTTGAAGCTGCCGGAGTTGATACAGTTCCGGACCTGGCCAGGAGAAACGCTGCGAACCTGGCGAAACACCTGGTTGAAGTAAATGAAAACAAAAAATTAACCCGTCGAGTTCCAACAGAAAGTGAAGTAGCCCGGTGGATTGAAGAAGCAAAAAAATTACCCAGGGTTCTTGAATATTAAAACCAGGTAGATAGGTTCAGTTACTGAAGTTCGTAATACTTTTACGGGGGACTAAGGTTTTACTTTAGCCCCTCTTTAGTTTAAGGACAAAACGAAATGTTAATTTGTTAGGTCTAGTGTGTTGAGTCGGTTTAGCTGCGCTGGCTAAGTAAAACTTTTGTAGCCTGCTCCAACCCTTTGGGGGTTAACTCAAACATAGGAAACACATCCTGCACCAGTGGAATTGAATGATAATCAGGCCCACTGCCCCACCGTTCCCTGGGAACCGGGTTTAACCAGACAGAGTGTGTAAAATGACGGGCCAGCCTTCTCAGCCATGTGAGGCCAGGCTCTTCGTTGAATTCATTCCAGGCCACTGCGCCGCCGGCCATGGTTAACTCTGTTTCAGCCATGCAGGCGTCTCCTACAATAATCAGCTTGTAATCGGAGCTGTACCTGCGGATAAAGTCCTTGGTGTTAAGAGCGTACTGATCCTGGATAATGTGGCGTTTGTAAACATTATCATATACACAGTTATGAAAATAATAATACTTTAATTCTTTAAAGTGAGTGGTGCGATTTGCGGCCATGAACAAGTGGGTAACAATTCTTCTGAAGCGATCTATGGAACCGGCAGATTCAAGTAGCAATATTACCTTAATGTTGTTTCGACGCGGGCGATCCCAAACAAGTTTGAGCAAGCCGCCCCTGCCTGCAGTCGCTTCAATGGTTCCATCAATATCAAGTTCATCCCGCGGCCCTTCAAGCCTGGAACTTAATTGACGCAGCCTGCGGAGAGCCATTTCGAACTGACGGGTGTTGGTGATTTGATCATCCCGGTAGCTTTTATAATTGCGCTGAGCCGCTACTTTAACGGCGGTAAGATTGGTTGAAGCCCCGCCAATACGCATTCCGGTAGGAGCGCTGCCTGAATGACCAAAAGGTGAGGAACCACCGCCACCTACCTTTTGGTCTCCTCCCTGGTGAACCCCTTTTTGGGTTCTTAATCTTTTAATCAGACCTTCCTTGATGTCTTCCAGATCAACCCGATTAAAGTGGGTTCTTTCTACAAGTTCGCTTTCAGATATAGGAAAATTTTGGCTTGATAACATCGCGATCGCTTCTTCTACCATTTCTTCATTCGTATCAATTGATCCGAACTGCTGCAGAAATGCCTGATCGAAGCGGTCATAATGAGCTTCGTTTTTAACCAGAACGGCTCTGGCGAGATAGTAGAAGTCTGTCAGGCTTGAATAGGCTAGCCCTTTATCAAGGGCGTCCATCAAAGTAAGCCATTCAATTATTGAAACAGGTATGCCATTACTTTTCAACTGGAAAAAAAAGTTAACAAACATTAATCCTTGCACCCCAAACTATAGCAGCATTTATTACTGTATATCGCTTCCGTAATAATATTTTGCCTTTGGTTTTCTGCCGTTAATCTCATCAATATATCTTTGAACTCCGGCCATGTCCTCATTTTTTTTGATCAACGTTCCCAAAAAGGGGATCTGCTTTTCGATTACATTGGTTTCTATGCCTCCGGCAATCAGGGCTTGAATCCAGTCCAGTAACTCGCTGGTGCTCGGCTTCTTCTGTAAATCTGAAAGCTCTCTTATGGCATAAAAGGTTTTTAGTGCATGTTCAAGCAGATTGTCTTCCAGCTCAGAAAAATGAACTTTAATAATATCAGTCATCATTTCCTGGTCGGGAAAATCTATGTAATGGAAAATACAGCGTCTTAAGAAAGCATCAGGTAGTTCTTTTTCGGCATTGCTGGTGATAATTACAATTGGCTCATGTCTGGCAGACACTGTTTCGCCTGTTTCGGGAATGTAAAAATTAAGTAAATCGAGCTCCCACAGCAGGTCGTTTGGAAATTCAAGATCGGCCTTATCAATTTCATCAATTAACAGCACAACTTTATTTTCTGATAAGAAGGCCTCGCCAAGTTTTCCAAGTTTAATGTAGCGGCGGATGTCAGAAACATCGTGATCGCCAAACTGGCTATCGTATAGACGCTGGACAGTATCATAAATGTAAAGCCCTTCTTTTGCTTTTGTGGTTGATTTAATACTCCAGATTTTAAGTTCTACATCCAAATTTTCAGCTATACTCTGTGCAAGCATTGTTTTTCCTGTTCCCGGCTCTCCCTTAATCAGCAGTGGACGACCCAGGGCAATGGCTACATTTACACTGTTTTGCAGATCACCGCCTGCAATGTAATTATCAGAGCCTCTGTATTGCAAAAAATCTTTACTCATGACAACTGCTCCTCCTTAATCTGCGTTGTTATCTATTTATAAAATCAATTAAACAACTTTCCTTTGTTTTCAGCTACCCAGCGGTTCGTAAATTTGGCGAATATTGATATCAGTTTAAGGTTACTGCTGTTCTTATATGTAACAAGGGTAATCTTACGACTGATTTTTGGGGAGATGGTGTGCATGAGCAGTCCTGGTTCCATAAAGTCTCGAGCTACAGCACTGGACAGGCATGTGACGCCGATTCCTTCTTTGACAAAACCTAAAATGGTTTTAACTGAAGAACAGCTAACAAAAACCTTCGGCTCAAAACCTGCTTTATTGCATGCATCGCAAAAATCGAGGAAATGCCCTGATGATTCAGGGGTTGTGATGAACAACTCATTATGTAAATCCTTCAGGGCTACTGACTGATCGTACGCTAAGCGATGGAGTCTGCTTGTAACTAAGACCATTTTGTCAGAGATAATGGGGTGAGCATCTATGGAATGATCAGAATTCTTCAGGTGAACAAAGGCACAGTCCAGCTTGCCGGATTTCACCATTGCTTCAAGGTTGAAACACTGTTCTTCCATGAGATTCAATTTAACAGCCGGGTAAGCCTTGTAAAAAGCCGACAGCAGCGACGGAATATCATAGTGGCCGGCTACGGGAATGACACCAATCGATAATTGCCCTTTTTCTATAGTTGAGTACTCTTGCATGGCGATTTTTGTGCCATGGATTTCTGTCATAATTCTATTTGCCAGGTTCATAAACTCGGAGCCGGCTGGTGTAAGCTCTACTGAACGGGTTGTTCGAATAAAAAGTTGAATACCAAGTTCACTTTCCAGTTTGCTTATCTGCTGTGAAAGCGATGACTGTGAAATATTAATTTCCTGGGCAGCGCGTGTAAAATTTTTATTTTTTCCAACTGCCAGCACATACTCCAGCTGATGTATTTCCATAGTATTAAATAACCTCGTTTAATAATGATATAAAATTCACATACTATAGCAAAATATATCACAGAAACAGGACACATGCAATTATTTTATTCGTAAATGCAATTAATGCAAGCGAAAATTAACTATAACATAACAAAAATTACATATAATGGCATAGTCAATATTCATGTTTTAGCCCGAGATTGCCAGTATTATTAATGGATGCCGGTTTAATTTTATATATGCTTAACGATTAATAGTTTTTGCTTATAACTGTTATACGCAATAAATGCTTATTATATGCGATTAATTCAGTTAGAATGTTACTGTAAATTAATTTAAAAGTTTTATTATTGCTGGGTGAAGTATTTGATGGTGTAATATTGTGTTACATGTGAAATATTGAACTATTAGGTGACACTTTAATGACTTTTATCAAAATTATCGACAGAAAGGCGGTTGCACATTGAACAAAGCTGACTTTCAAGTAAAGAGTAATGAGAACAACGGCTTCACAGAACCGGGTTTAGAAAAAAGCATAAATGACTCGAAGAACAAGCGTAAGCAATTATATGCAGTGCTCCTGGTAGCGTTATATTTGGTGATTACAAATCTTCCGGCCCCAGAAGGGTTAACTCCCGAGGGGCAAAGGGCAATTGCCTTAATGGTTGTTGGTGTGGTTGCCTGGATTGTTGAAGTTGTTCCGATCGGGGTAGCTTCCCTGGTTCTCGTTTTCCTTCAGCCTGTTATTGGATTAACCCCGATGGGAGAGGCTGTCAATAACTTTGCCAGCCCTACTTTGCTATTTGTTGTGTCCTCATTCTTCTTGGCCATTGCTCTTGATGTAAGTGGTTTTGGAACCAGGGTTTCGCTTAAACTGACTGTAATGTCCGGTGGCAGTCCGAAAAAGACAATCCTTTATTTAATGGCAGCGACAGGAGCACTTACCACTGTTATCTCGGATATCCCAGCCTGTGCCGCTTTCTTTCCAATTGGCCTGGCCCTGGTTGAGAGAAATAAATGTGCCAAAGGTTTTAGTAATTTTGCCAAAGCGATGTTGATCGGTATTCCTTTTGCTTCTCTAATTGGAGGGGTGGCTACTCCGGCCGGGTCTTCGCTCAATGTTTTATCGCTTTCTTTGCTGAAATCTACAGCAGATATTGAAATTAGTTTTGCTCAGTGGTCAGCGATCGGAATACCAGTTGTTATCTTGTTGATTCCAATTGCCTGGAAAATATTAGTTACCATATTCCCTCCTGAACTTGAACAATTAACCGGTTTGGATGAAGTTAAAAAAGAGTACAGAGAACTCGGCCCGCTATCTAAACAGGAAATCAAGTTCCTTTCGGTCTTCGCATTACTTCTGATCACCTGGTTTACCGAGTCCTTCCACGGTATTCCACTGCCAGCTTCAATTACGCTGGGTGCTGCAATTTTCTTTCTGCCGGGTTTTAATTTGTTAAACTGGGAGAATACAAAAAACCGGATAGGTTGGGACACAATCCTGCTGATAGGCGCTGCCAGTTCGCTCGGAACAGCGTTGTGGCAATCAGGTGCTGCATCATGGATAGCTGAAGCAACATTAAGCGGCATTGAAGGAGCTTCTGCCCTGGTGGTTGTGATGGTGGTTATCGTGTTTACAATTCTTATTCACCTGCTGGTCCCAGTAAACCCGGCTATTGTTTCCATTATGGTTCCGACCCTGGCCGCCTTCGCGGTTGGCGCGGGAATGAATCCGGCTTTTCTTGTCATTCCGATGGGCTTTTCAGTGTCAGCGGCCTTTTTACTGCCGCTTGATCCGGTTCCCCTGATTACTTACGCATCAGGCTATTACAAAATGACTGATTTCTTTAAGGCGGGATGGGTGATGTCAGTGGCATGGACCATCGTTATGACTGTTGCCATGCTGCTAATTGCCCGGCCGATGGGATTATTTTAAACACCAGAGAGCGCTTGACTGGTATTGGTTTTGAATGGAGGGTTACATTATGTTGATGACTGGAGTTAAGTTAACTACAAAGGCACATCACAAGTACTGGTCAGCAGTGGAACTGCTGCCCCATGAAGAAATGGCTCGGTTACAGCTGGAGCGGTTACAGGAACAGGTAAATTATCTTTGGGATAATAGCAAGTTTTATCGGAAAAAATGGGAAGCCGCCGGTTTTTCACCTGAAAGATTGCAGGCACTGGAGGATATCCGCAATATCCCCACGCTGATGAAAGAGGAAATACGTGAAAGCCAGAAAGTAGATCCGCCATATGGCATGATGTATGTGCCGGGGAAGGACTCAATTACAAGAGTAGCGTTAACCTCTGGCACAACAGGTGAACCGGTAAAGATTCCCTTTACTCAACAGGATTATTTTGGAGTTTTTTGCGAAGGAATTGTCCGCTGCTTATGGGGTGCAGGAGTGCGCAGTGATGATGTTGTTCATGTTGCCTTTGGTTTTACACCATTTGTTGGGCTGGCCGGTGCCTATGACACCTGTGAACATTTTATTGGCACTCAGGTAGTTCCCGGTGGTAACTGGAACAGTAATATGCGGCTGCAAATGATTAAGAAGCTCGGGGTTACTGTAATAATGGGAACTCCAACATATATCCTCCATCTGGCCAGTTTAGCTAAAGAAAACGGTATTGATCCAAGTTCACTGGGGGTGCGGCTAGTTTTTACCACCGGTGAAGCCGGCCCGATGTCGGTGCCCAATACAGCGAGACGTTTAGAGGAAGCATGGGGCTGTAAAGTTTATGATTTTGCCGGAACCCAGGAAACCAACTACATCACCTGGATGTGTGATGAGGGAGTGCCGCATATCAATGATGACCTGGTTTACCTTGAGGTTCTTGATCAAGACAGCAATGAACCGGTTAAGCCCGGCCGGCCCGGTCGGCTGGTGGTTACCGACCTGGTGCAAAAAACACACCCTGTTATACGTTTTGAAACTGGAGATGTTGTAAGTGGCCTGGAGAAAAACCAGACCTGCAAGTGTGGCAGAACATTGAGTGTTTTTAAAGGTTTTAGAGGAAGAGTTGGTGACATCATCAAGGTTAAAGGGGTATGTATTTCAGTCGCCGGAATTGAAAATGTGATAAGGGGGATAGAAGAGTGTTCTGATCATTACGAATATGAAGCCGTGGATGGCAGCAATGGCTTGGATAAAATAGTGGTGCGGATCGAACCGAAAAAAGATATTGAGCAGCATAATTGGGACCAACTGAAAACCAAAGTGGCTGAAGCGCTATATTTGTCGTTTATGATTAACATGGATATTCAAATTGTTGCTCCTGGGACTCTTCGTATGGCGGATCTAAAAACACAGCGGTTTCGTGATTTACGCAAAGGTGTGGCCGGATAGTTTTCAATCTATTAATCGTTTTTGCTAATTAATAACCTAGTATATAAATATTTCTTATAATCACAAGAGTTATATATCATATGGTTATAAGTGAAAAGTAGAGCAAAGTATTTAAAGTAAATGTCAATAACCTTTCTAAAGGAGAGAAAATATGTCAAAAGTAATTAGTGCTGAGAAGGTAGCAGGGTTAATCAATGATGGGGCAACCATCGCCTGGACAACCGCCGGGCTTTGCGGTTTTGCCGAGCAGGTGGCAACGGCAATTGAAGACCGTTTTAAGGAAACCGGGCATCCGAAAGATCTTTTTCTCACTCACAGCTGTGGGTGTGGCGATCACAAAGACCGGGGCATGAACCATTTTGGACATGAAGGAATGGTGCGAAAGATAGTTTCCGGTCACATTGGGGAAGCGCCGAAGCTTGGCAAGCTTGTTAGCGAAAACAAAATTGAGGCTCATCTTTTGCCACAGGGTGTAATGACTCATTTATGGCGGCAAATGGCTGGGAAAAAGATTGGTGTTATCACCAAGGTTGGCCTGGGAACCTTTGTTGACCCGCGTCACCAGGGAGGCAAAGTATCTGATAAAACAAAAGATGAAATGGTCAAGGTTATCGAACTGGAAGGCGAAGAATATCTCTATTTCAAAACATTCCCCATTGATGTAGCAGTTATTCGCGGTACTGTTGCTGACGAAAACGGCAATATGACCATGGATCACGAACCGCTCTTCCTGGAAGCACTGTCATTGGCCACTGCAGCAAAAAACAACGGGGGCATAGTTATTGCCCAGGTTAAATATGTAGCGAACAACGGAACTCTTCATCCTAAAAAGGTAAAAGTTCCCGGCGTTTTGGTAGATCATGTTGTCGTTGCAGAGCCGGAACATCACCTGCAAACCAAAGTAACTGCTTATAATCCAGCATTCAGCGGAGACTCCAGAATGCCATTGGCAAGCATGAAAGCTATACCTCTGGATGAGCGCAAGGTAATAGCCAGAAGGGCGGCAATGGAACTGATGCCTTCTACAACACTTAATCTGGGGATTGGTATGCCTGATGGTGTTTCAAATGTTGCAGCAGAAGAAGGCGTGATTGATATGGTTACTCTCACCACTGAGTTAGGTAACTTTGGCGGAGTTCCGGCTGGTGGACCAGATTTCCCGGCATCCTATAATCCTGACTGCACTGTGGATCACGGTTATATGTTTGATTTTTATGATGGTGGCGGGCTTGATGCATGTGTTCTCGGTTTGGCCCAGACAGATAGCGAGGGTAATGTTAATGTAAGCAAGTTTGGACCGAAAATTGTCGGGCCGGGCGGGTTTATTAATATATCATCAAGTGCGAAAAAGGTTATTTTTGTAGGAACCATGATGGCAGGCGCCGAGTATAAAGTAGAAAATGGTTCAATCTCGATTTTGCAAGAAGGCAAGATTAAAAAGTTTACTGACGAGATCGACCACATCACCTTCAGCGGCAAGTATGCTGCCCTGGAAGGACGAGACATTGTTTATGTTACCGAGCGGGCTGTATTTAAGCTTTCAAAAGATGGCTTGGTTTTAACTGAGATTGCTCCCGGATTGGATTTTGAAAAAGATATTATTCCGGCTATGGGCTTCAGACCCCTGGTTGCAGAAGACCTGAAAGAAATGCCCAAAGAAATTTTTGAGCCGAAGTGGGGCAAGTTAAAACAAATAATGGAAGCAAAAAAATAAAATAAAACAAATAATTTTGTAGGTGGTGCGATGTAAACAGCTTGGCAGTGCTTTGCCGGAAGAAGTTATCAAATACTAATGTTTTCAAGTTAAGGAGGAAAGCAAATTGTACTTACCAGACATCGATTATTATGCTCCGGATAGTGTAGAAGAAGTATGCCAAAAGTTGTCTGAATTTGGCTCGCGGGCAATGATTCTTGCCGGAGGAACGGACATTATAACCAAAATGAAAAACGAGGTTATTGCTCCGGAAATACTAGTGTCCATAAATAAACTGGATGAATTGAAGAAAATTGAATATGTTTCGGGGAAAGGCCTGGTAATCGGAACAAGGGCAACCCACAATGAACTGGCTTTTTCCGAGGTTATCAGAGATAAATACCCATCGGTTTCAGAAGCAGCGAGCAAGTTGGCTGCAAACCAGGTGCGAAATGTTGGTACAGTTGGTGGTAACATAAGTAATGCTGTCCCTTCAGCAGATCTGCCGCCTATCCTGATCGCGCTTGATTCAACGGTAACGGTTGTCAGCCCCAGTGGAACCCGTACCTGCCCCCTGGAAGAAGTAATTATTGCACCGGGACAGTGTTCTTATGAGCAGGGCGAAGTGATGACTGAGGTT
>CAZCHW010000051.1:0-9414 GCA_964498375.1 uncultured Syntrophomonadaceae bacterium
AACAACCTTGATTCAATGCAGCGTAAGGTAGTAAAAGATGTTAACTGGCTGGCCAACTCACATTATGAAATCAGTTTTTCTCTGGATACTGCGCTTTCGGAAAGGGTAATTTACCCTATTTCTGATACGGAACGCAATGGAATCGAAGATGCCCGGTTTGTCCGCTTTGTCGATGATGATGGAAAGGTAATCTACTATGCCACTTACACTGCTTTCAGCGGATTTACTATACTGCCTAAGCTAATTGAAACCACTGACTTCTATACGTTTAAGATTTTGCCACTCAACGGAGAATATGCTCAGAATAAGGGTATGGCGTTGTTCCCGAGAAGGATATACAACAAGTATGCCATGCTTTCGAGGATCGATGGAGTAAATAATTACATCATGTTTTCCGAGGATATTCATTTTTGGCGGGATGCCCATAAAATCCAGGAACCGCAGTTTCCCTGGCAGTTTATTCAAATTGGCAACTGCGGGTCTCCGATTGAAACAGAAGAAGGTTGGTTGGTTTTAACCCACGGAGTCGGACCGATGCGGCGCTACTGTCTGGGTGTCACTTTGCTGGATCTGAACGATCCTACCAGGGTGATTGGTCAAACCAGGGAACCACTTCTAGCACCCAATGATGAGGAGCGGGAAGGATATGTGCCCAATGTGGTTTATTCATGCGGGGCGATAATTCATAATAATGAGCTGATTATTCCTTATGCAATGGCCGATTATGCAACCAGCTTTGCTTCGGTGTCCCTGAAGGAACTGTTCAGGAATATTGAATAATACAAGTAGCATTAAGCTTTATTAAAGATCCGGAAGATTCCACAGAAGGAGCCCCAGGCGGACCTGATAACTTTCCTCGTAGAAGTTACCTTGACTGTTTTGATCTACATACTTGCTAATCACATTTATTACACTGCTGGTTGGTTCAAGGTAAAGGCTGAAAAAATCAAGAAAATACTGAACTGCTTCAGGGCGGGAGAGTTTTTCTTCCCAGCTTTCAGACCATGTTTGCAAGGTTGTTGCATAACCACCGGTATATAGATAGTTCAGCGGATAAATTATATTGTACTGTCTTGCAGGCAGAGCTTCCTCGAATAGCCTGGACCATAGTTCAGTCTTTCCGGGGCTGGTTTGCTTACCGGCTGCTACATCGCAGAGAAGGCACCAGCGCCGTGAGGCTTCAATCATTTTTTCCAACGCAGCCGGAGTTCGCACACCTGGATTCAGCGAGGCAAAGACCAGGTCGAATTGTTTTGCCAGGCCTGTCTTGACCAGGTCAATCTCTTCCCAGGGTTGTTTGAGTATTTGGATTTTCTGTGGAGCTACCCCTGCATTCAGAATTCTTTTTTCAAGTCGGTTTACGATTTTTATTGCTGGCTCAAGAGCGGTTACCGTGGCTCCCTGAGTTGTAAAGGCTATAGAAAAATCGCCCATTCCGGCACCTATATCAAGCACCTTTAAACCTTTCAAATTAATACCGGCAGCAGTTAAAAAATGCATTGTTCGCCTGAGGCGATTTTTCATTCGATCTTTCTCGGAAACTTTTTCAAGAATATCAGCCAGATTGTTCCAGTAGGCAAACTGGTCTAACCCCTTCCGTAATGGCCTTCCCCGGCTACTGGTGGTTAATGCCTGCCAGCGCTTTAACCAATAACTTTGCCGGTTCGGATCATTCAGGGTCTGGTCATTTATATTAAGGATATTTTCGATTGTCATCACTTCCCCGGGCTTATTATGATTAATCAGTCTGTTTTTCAAAAAGCGTAGAAATATGCTATAATTATATTATCAAAAGTTACAGGATTGATAAAACCGTTAGGTATATTTTTTTACCAAAGTGGTGTTACAAATTAGCAAATTAGTAATACGGGGTGTTCTCTTGCCGGCATTTCTGAGCAGAAGATTAGTATCCCTGATTCCGGTGATGTTTGGTGTAAGCTTGATTACCTTTATGTTAATTGAGCTTGCTCCGGGTGATCCTGCAGAAATTTACCTGATGCGTCTGGATGTAGAAGCAACTCCTGCGGCTATTTCTGAAGTACGTGAACAGATGGGCCTTGACGGACCGGTGCATATCCGCTATCTGAACTGGCTTGTCAGAGTGATAAAAGGAGACCTTGGTTACTCGTATACCTCTGGAAACCCTGTTATGCAGGAAATATCAAGTCGGTTTCCAGCTACGCTACAGCTGGCAGCGGGGGGATTGCTGGCTATGATTTTGATTGCCCTTCCCCTTGGCATAGCTGCAGCATTGGCGAAAGGTAGAATTATTGACCACCTCAGCCGGCTGATTGCTCTGGTCGGTGCATCTGTTCCTTCTTTTTATCTAGGGCTTTTGCTGATCAGTTACCTGGCCGTTCGTTATCATTGGTTGCCGGTAATGGGCGCCGGCAGCTGGAGACACTTGCTGTTGCCATCATTAACCCTTGGTTTTGGCCTTGCTGCAACCTATGCCCGTCTGCTCAGGGCAGGTTTGCTTGAAGTGCTGCAGCTCGATTATGTTCGGGCAGCCAGGGCGCGTGGTTTACGGGAAACTGTGGTGGTAGCCGGGTATGCTCTGCGTAATGCCCTGATTCCGCTGGTTACTGTATTTGGCCTGTCACTTGGAAGTTTGCTGGGTGGAACTATGGTTGTTGAGCAGGTTTTTGCCTGGCCGGGAGTAGGACGCTTGGCGGTCCAGGCAATTTTTGATCGCGATATTCCGATTCTGCAGGGTTACGCTTTATTAATGGCGGTAATCTATGTTCTTGTTAACCTTGCGGTTGATATTTCATACCGCTATCTTGATCCACAGGTCCGCCTTGATGAAAAGGGGGAATATTGATGCTGCAAAAAATGATTCGTGATCCTGCGGCCTTCAGCGGTTTAATGATCATTCTGCTGGTTATAATTGCAGCAATTTTTGCACCCTACCTGGCGCCGCACAGTCCCGAGCCGGTAGATTTAGGTTTAAAACTGCTCGCGCCCGGTCATGATTATCCTCTCGGAACTGATGCTCTGGGCCGGTGTTTATACAGCAGGCTACTATTTGGCGCCAGGGTAACCCTGCAATATTCACTTTCCATATTAGTGGTAATCATGCTGATCGGCATTCCACTCGGTTTGCTGTCCGGTTATCTCGGAGGGATAGTTGATAGTTTTATTATGCGCGTTGCCGACACGATTTTAGCTTTTCCCAACCTGATCCTTGCTCTTGTCCTGGTCGGAATTCTCGGGCCGGGCCTCTTTAATGTTATGCTGGCCCTGGCCCTGGTATCCTGGGTAGGCTATGCCCGGATTGTCAGGGGTATGGTTCTCTCTGTCAGGGAAAAGGAATATATTGCTGCGGCACGGGTCTGTGGAACAAGTACAGCTGCCTTGATACGCAGGCATATTGTGCCAAATATTTTGCCACCTTTAATTGTTCTTGCCACCCTCGATCTTGGTAAATTAATACTGGCCATTGCCACTCTCTCTTTCCTGGGTTTGGGGGCTCAGCCTCCAGTACCTGAATGGGGAGCCATGATAAACGAAGCTCGTCCGTACCTGCAAACAGTACCCCGTTTAATGCTGGCTCCGGGGATTTCCATTGCTGTGACAGTGCTGGGTTTCAACCTGCTGGGTGATGGTTTGCGTGATCTCCTCGATCCACGTGGGTCCGGCAGTGATGCACATGAAACTAAATACCTGACCTGGCTGATGTCCAATGAAGGAAAGGTGGCGAAACAGTAAATGACAGATCAATGTGTAACATCGTTCTCCCTCAAAGTAGAAGATTTATCAACGTCATTTTTTACGCCAGCTGGTGTTATTGAAGCGGTAAAGGGAGTTAGCTTAACTCTTGAACCCAACCGTTGTCTTGCCTTGATTGGTGAAAGCGGCGCAGGTAAAAGTGTCACTGCCATGTCTTTATTGAACATGGTCCCTGAGCCTGGCAAAGTAGTTTCAGGAACGGTTTTGCTTAACGGGATTAATTTGTTAAACCTGAAAGGGGAAAAGATTCGTAAACAGCGTGGCGAAGAAATTTCGCTAATGTTTCAGGATCCCCTAGCTGCCCTTAATCCGGTTTTAACTGTGGGGGCACAAATCAGGCAAACAGTTATTGCTCATCGTAATATTAGCCACGGTGAAGCGAATAAAATGGTTCTGGAAAAACTTTCTGCTATGAAACTGCCGGCTAAACGGGCCTTCAACAGTTATCCCTTTCAGTTAAGTGGTGGGATGCGCCAGCGGGCAGCTCTTGCCCTGGCCTTGATTCTTCACCCCCGGGTTTTGATTGCTGATGAGCCGACTTCTTCACTTGACGTTACTCTGCAGGAGCAAATCCTGGCAGAATTACGCGAACAACTGAACAACTGCTGTCTTTCCCTGCTTTTTATTACCCACGATCTGGCTGCTGCAGCAGCAATCGCCGACCGGGTTGCGGTAATGTATGGAGGTAAAATCTTAGAAGAAGGAACGCTCGATCAAGTTTATACCCAGCCGCTTCATCCCTACACCAGGGCACTTATTGGTTCGCATCCTGCCTTCTGCCGGGATGGACGGTTACAGCCGATTCCGGGAAGTGCCCCCCCGATTTTGCTGCAAAACCAGGGTTGTACATTTCAATCCCGGTGTGAAGAAGTCCAACCGGTTTGTCGTTCAGTGGAACCGGAAATAATTGAACAGGAAAATGGCAGGTCAGTTGCCTGCCACCTGGTGAAAGATAGCTTAGTTTACACAAAGTAAAGGAGCTGTTCCTGATCAGACTGCAATGCAGAGATTTAAGAAAATATTATCCGATCAGGCGGGGCCGCAAGCAAGCGCTGATCAGGGCTGTAGATGGTGTAACCATCAATTTACACCAGGGAATCAATACCGGCCTGGTTGGAGAGAGCGGATGTGGAAAAAGCACCCTGCTGAGACTGCTCTTGATGCTCGAAAAGCCGACGGCAGGATCAGTATATTCTAATGGTTTTCAAGTTGATCCAGGCAAAAACAGCAAGCTGAAAGACTACAGGGGCTCAGTGCAGGCTGTATTTCAGGATGCCGGTGCTTCCCTAAACCCCAGGCTAAAGGTTGGGGTTTCAATAGCTGAACCACTGCTTAACCTGTCAGAAAAGCTTTCAGGGAGCGAAACCGCTGCCCGGGTAAACAGGGTGTTATCCCAGGTTGGCCTTGATCCGCATAGTGCCGGGCGTTATCCACATGAGTTCAGTGGAGGTCAGCAGAGGCGAATTGCCCTGGCCCGGGCACTGGTTGCCGACCCTGATTTGATTATTTGTGATGAAGCAACGTCGGGGCTAGATGTTTCAGTTCAGGCCCAGCTTCTTAATCTCTTGCTCGATTTGCACAGGGAAGAGGAAATAAGCTATCTATTTGTTTCGCACGATTTGGCAGTGGTACGTTATCTTTGCCATAATCTGCTGGTTATGTACGGCGGACGTATCGTAGAAGAGTTGCCCTCCTCCGATCTTGCCTGTGCGCTTCACCCCTACACACTTGCCCTGGCGGCAGCAGAACCTTCCTTAAAGACCAGGACAAACTCTGCGTCACAAGTTGGTGAACCGCCTGATCCGGCCGCATATCCACAGGGTTGTCGTTTTAATCCCCGCTGCTCTGTAAAGAAGAATATTTGTAATAAGGAGTATCCGCCTTTAATTGAGGTGTCTGGCGGGCATCGACTCGCTTGTTGGCTGTACCACTAAAGGTTAAAGCAGTCTTGGTTAGTGGTTTTGCGGTGAGCAAGAATCATTCACGAGAAGATTAAAAATGAGGAGAGGGAACCAAATGAAAAAATCTTTACCCATCTTACTATTGACGGTTTTGTTGCTGAGCCTGATTATAGTGTCTGCCGGCTGCACCGGAGAAGATACTGCAGGAGAAATTGTAGAAGCACCTGAAATGGTCACTGATCGGGACACCCTGATCATAGGCCTGGGACGTGACTTTTACTATGGCCCCGAGGATAGAACCTTTTTGCACGGCAGCACTAACGTATGGGAAAGCCTGGTCTACCTCGATGATTCTTTAAAGGCACAACCCTGGCTGGCCGAAGAGTTTTACTCTTCAGAAGATGGGAAACACTGGACGTTCAAGCTGCAGGAAGGGATTCAATTTCACGACGGAGAAATTATGAATTCTGCTACGGTCAGGGATAACCTGCTGCGCTTAAGCAGACACCCCGGAACAGCTCAGCCATATAGTGAACTGGTTGAAATAAGAATTGTAGATGAACTTACTTTAGAAGTGGAACTTGCTGTACCAATGCCGGCTTTCCCCGAAATGATCAGTTATTTTCCCAGTGCAATTTTTAGTCCCCAGGTAATTAATGATACCAGTGAAGAGCTGACTGCGCCTAGCGGTACTGGCCCATACATGTTTGAAAGCTATGGTAATGATGAAATCAAACTGGTTGCCTTTGATCAATACTGGGCTGGAAAGCCGCACATTAACCAGGTGATTTTTAAGTACATACCGGATGAAAATACCAGGGTATCCGCTTTGCAGGCAGGTGAAGTTGATGCACTTGCTGATGTTGGTGTAATTCTGCCTGAGCAAGTACCCCTTCTGGCCGATAACCAGGAAATCAATTTGAAAACAGTTAATGTCTTAACCACTATATTTATGCACTTCCAGGTTACAAACAGTCCTTTTGACCAGCCCGCATTGCGCCGGGCAATTGCAATGCTGCCTGACCGGGAAATGTTGGTTTCGACCATGCTGGATGGTTACGGAATGGCAGCACAGGGAGTGATAACACCATTGGCTGACTACTGGGTTAATCCGGCAGCTGCACCGGTTCATAACCCCGATCAGGCCGGTCAGGTTATTGAAACCGAATTAAATAATCTGGAAGAAGTAATTATTCTGGTTAACTCAAGCTGGACACGCCGTTGGCCTCTGCTTTCCCTTGCCCAGTATCTCCAGACTGAACTTGGCCGGTATGGGGTTAACGCTTCAATAAACAGTCTTGAAATGGGTGCATACAACGATGCAGTCAAGGCAGGGGAATACCATATTACCTTTACCCCCTGGACGGGTAGTGATCCTGATGATTTTTTCAGAACTTGGATCCTGTCAGATGGAAGCTTTAATATCAACAGGGGGATGCTCTACAAAAATAATGAGATCGATCGCTTGATTGAAGAAGCAGCCAGCGAAATGGATCGTGAAAAAAGGCAGGCAATCTATTTTGAACTTCAGGAAAGGATAGCTGAAGAAGCACCTATCACGCCGCTTTATCATGATGTAACAGTTTATGCTGTGCGTAGCTATGTTAAAGATTTTGAAATGGATTTCGAGTTTCGTCCCGATCTGCAGGCGGTTTACTTCGAATAGCCACAGCCTGATAATAATTTGTTTATTTTACCTGCGCCCCTGGGGCGCAGGTTTTTTTAATTTTAGACTGACAGGCCTTGACAATATAACGTATGTTATTTATAATAACTAATGTTATATTGTATAACAAATGTTATAAGGAGGTGATAGAATGATTCAACCCTCAGTATATACTAGGGAGCAGATTGTCGATGCAGCATTTCAACTCCTTCGGCAGAAGGGGTGGGCTGCTGTAACAGCGAGAACAATAGCCAGGGTTCTGGGTTCTTCAACTATGCCAATCTATTCTCATTTACGGTCAATTGACGAGCTTGAAAAAGAACTGCAAGTGAAGGCGCGTCACCTGTTAAAAGAATATCAGCAGCGATCGTACACACAAGAGGTTTTGCTGAACCTTGCCTTCGGCTATGTTGTGTTCGCCAGGGACGAAAAAATGCTTTTCCGCTTTTTATATTTTGAAAAACCTGAAAGCTATGATCTGGAAGGTAATGGTGAAATGAAGGAAATATTTCTATCTGAATTTGGTGAGGACAGTGCCGAAGGGCAGGAACTGGCTAAGTTAAAAGAAGCTGGTCATGAGACAGTAATCAGGTATGCCTGGATATTTACCCATGGTTTAGCGATGTTAATAAACTCGGAAGCAATTGGGTCAGCATCGGATCAATTGATCATGGGTTACCTGAAAAATGCCGGCGAAGCTTTTTACATGTGGGGAGTTAATAAAGGAGGAGATCTTAATGAAAATGGTGAATGATTATAAATTCTTGCCTTATCTGGGCAGGTTTGTCTTGATTTACCTGGCTACAGTTACCGTGGCAGCTGTAATCTTTATATTTGTCCAGGGGCTGTTACCTGTGGCACAGCGGGTTGCGCTTGATTTTTTTGCCCCCTATGATTTAGGGTGGGGTGAACTGGTGGTTCAGGCTTTACGGGGAATGGTAATTGCCCTGGTGCTTTGGCCGTTCTATCCTTTAATTGTCCGGGGTAAAAATGGATTGTTACTGTTGTTTGCCGCAATATGGGGGTTAGTTTTGTTTGCTTCAATGGAACCTAAACCTGGTTCAATTGAGGGGATGATCTACACTCATACAACAGTACTTGAACATTTCCTGGTAATGATTTTTGGAGCCCTGCAGACATCTGTCTTTGCCTGGCTTTTTTTAAAATGGGAGAGGCAAAGTCTGGCTGCGGTTAACCAGGATCAACCGGAAATGTTGATCCTGGACAGCGAAAAATCTGGTTTCGTAAAAGAAAAAGGATATTATATTCGGTTTACCCTCCTGCATATTGTGGTTTATATGCTTGTAGGCAGTCTTTTTTATCAAATTGCCGGCTATGAAGAAGCCTTGGCTACAATGGATGAATTTACGCTCTGGCGTGATTTGGAAAGCATCGGTATGGTTGCGGCAGTTTTCCTTGGTCAGATTGCCCGTGGAGCGGTAATTGCCTTGTTGGTTGGCCCCTTCTATTCAACTTACCTGAATCGGCGGCATGGCTGGCTGCTTTTGTTTAGCCTTCTCTTTGGGCTGAAAGTGCTGGTGGTATTAATTGCAATTCCTGAGGTGCCACTTGACTGGGCAGAGCTGGCAATTGGCATCCCTGAAATTACGGTTCAGACCTTCGTATTCTCCCTGCTATTTTATAGCTGGGAAAAGCGCAGAGCGAAGAAAATTAGCAAACAGGCCGCTTGAATTAAACTGCTTTGCCGTGATTTAGCTGAACAAGAAGCATAAGGGCGTGGTAATGTGCAGTTTGGTCACAATATTAAAGTTGTCTGCTGGACTATTAAAGATAAGGTAAAACCTTTGCTTCCGGGAAGGAGAGCCTGGAGAGGGGCTGCATTTGCAGTCTCTCTTGGTACTTGCATATCGTGGGTTTTTCTTGCGATAGCAGCTTTTGCTCCTGCCGGAGCAATTAGTTTTCTCATTGCTTTGCCGGCCGGTCTGATCGGGGCTTTTTTTGTTGGAGGTTTGTTGACCCTCATTATAATATTGTTGCGCAAATTACCCCCGCTATATTTCTGGAGTGTCAGTGGCTCGATATTTTTGCTGAGCCTAATCTATCTTGCTGTTCCACTCGTTTATGGTACACTGTTCATCATTATTTTGCTGATTA
>CAZCHW010000052.1:0-9342 GCA_964498375.1 uncultured Syntrophomonadaceae bacterium
CTGAGCTGAGACCCATACGGTATGAACGAGCCACGGTCCTGGAGCCGACCGGTTCCGCAGTCTTGATATAATTAATTACTACTGCCCTGAGAATTTGTTTTTTTCGCTCACTAATAGGTGCGGTCATCTTCATCCCCCCGTTACCGCACTTTAGCACTCTAAGAACCAGAGTGCTAAAGCTAAGTAAAAAATATCATCACCGGAGGGTGTTTGTCAAGTTCTTCAGCATATTTTAAGATAAATAATCAACACCAACCTCTGGGCAAAAGCCCGCAATCCCTTATGCACCCTGCTCCTTGCGATAATTCTCAATTGCATTGTGCAGGGCATCAGCAGCCAGGTTGGAGCAGTGCAGCTTCAACGGTGGCAGTCCGCCTAGATGATCTGCAACATCTTTATTGGATACTTCAAGCGCTTCATCTATAGTTTTTCCTTTGACCAGTTCGGTCAAGGCACTACTGCTGGCGATTGCCGCTCCGCAACCGTAGGTTTGAAAACGGATATCTTCAATGACATTTTCTTTAATCTTAAGATAAATTGTCATCGTATCACCGCATTTGAAATTACCGGTTTCACCAACGGCATCGGGGTTTTCAAGCTCGCCTACATTACGTGGATTAGTAAAATGATCCATTACCTTTTCATTATACATGCTTTCCATAATAAATCCTCTCCTTATCCGGCTTGAGACTTTTTATATGTTGGTGAGATGCGGCGCAGCCGTTCTACGATAGCAGGCGATATTTCGAGCACATAATCTATATCTTCTGCACTGCTTCCGCGTCCAAGGGTAAAACGAATCGAACCATGCGCGGTCTGGTGATCCAGACCGATCGCCTGAAGAACATGAGAGGGTTCAAGAGAACCCGAAGAACAGGCTGAACCACTGGATGCCGCTACTCCCTGCAGATCGAGGCTTAACAGGATTGATTCTCCCTCGATATGCTGAAAACTGACATTAACATTACCGGGCAACCGTTCGGTGGGATGACCGTTTAAAATTACCTGATCAATAGCGAGCAACCCTTCTATCAGGCGGTCTCGCAGGGTTGTCAGATGCCTGCTTTTTTCTTCCATCTCGGCTACGGCCAGTTCAAGGGCATGGGCCATTCCAATAATTGCGGGTACATTTTCAGTGCCCGGCCTGATTTTTCTTTCCTGTCCGCCGCCGTGGTAGAGGGGCGCAATTTTTACTCCGCGGCGCATAAATAACGCACCGACTCCTTTCGGACCATTAAATTTATGGGCTGAAAGGGACAGGAAATCAACTTTTAACTCTTTCAGGTTGAGCGGTAACTGCCCAACCACCTGTACTGCATCGGTGTGAAACAATATTTTATGTTCGGCTGCAATAGCTCCGATTTGATCAATTGGCTGCAGGGTCCCGATTTCATTATTTGCCGCCATCACTGATATAATAAAAGTATCGGGACGGATGGCTTTACGCACCTCTTCCGGATCAACCTGCCCGTAATGATCGACCGGCAGGTAGGTCACCTGGTGCCCCTGCTTTTCGAGGTCGCCGCATACATCAAAAACCGCATGGTGCTCGATCGATGAAGTAATAATGTGCCCCGGAGCGCCTCGCTTCTTCGCCGCCCCCCTGATGGCAATATTATTCGACTCAGTCCCGCTGGAGGTAAAGATAATTTCCTTAGGGTCAGCACCGAGCAATGCCGCCATTTTTTCACGGGCCTGTTCCAGGGCATCACGCACCACCCGGCCCTGGGCATGCAGACTGGAAGGATTGCCGTAGAGATCCTTGAAATATGGCAACATCGCTTCCAGAACTTCTTCTCTCATCGGTGTGGTTGCACCGTGATCCATGTAAACCTGACGCTTTTTCACTGTTTAAACCTCCCCATCTGTATGCAAATCTGCCGGGTTTAAATCGATTAATTCATCAAGGGTAACTTCATCAAGCACATCGTTAATCCGATCACGCAATCTTTCCCAAACCGGCCTGGTCAGGCAGACTTCACGCCGGTGACAGCAGGACTCTTTGCCTTCATCGGTCAGACAGTTAACCGGTGTAATCGGCCCTTCAACTGCCCTGACAATGTCGCCAACTCTAATCCGGTCGGGGGGCCTGGCCAGGCTGTATCCTCCTCTGGAACCGCGCAGGCTGCTGATTAAACCGGCCTTGCGCAAATCAGGCACAATCTGTTCAAGAAATTTTAAGGATATTTTCTCCTGTTCGGCCACTTCCCGCAGGGGCAAAGGTCCACTGCGATAATGGAAGGCAAAAACAGCCATTGCCCTGACTCCATATTCCACTTTTGCTGAAAGTTTCATCGGTTATACCCCTGACAATTTAATTCCGACTAAATAACTCGGGTTTATAGAAAAAGCATAGCACCTGCCCCGCTCTCTGTCAACAGGTTGAGGGTGACAGAATTATAAAAAATAAAAAACCGGCATAATGCCGGTTTAAAAGTCAAACGTCTGAATAGCAAAAAGATCTGTCACACAAACTTAGATTTTCACAACGTTTGCTGCCTGCGGCCCCCTGTTTCCTTCGACAATCTCGAATTCAACTTCCTGGCCTTCTTCTAATGTCTTGAACCCTTCCTCCTGGATCTCCGAGTAATGCACAAATACATCTTTGCCTTCCTCGACTTCAATGAAGCCGTACCCTTTTTCAGGGTTGAACCACTTGACCTTACCTTGCATTAAATACTTACCTCCTAAATCAGTCCTGCTGTCCAGGACTCTATATTGTCCAAAGATTACCACAACCATCGCAAAAAAGCAAGGTATTTGGATAATTTTCAAGAAGCGGTTGATTCAGATAGTTTTGGTTTAATTTATAGGCAGGCCGGAAAGAGAAGCAGTTCTGGTATAATAATTAAAGGATAGACCAGGATTGCAGGAGGTTGATCATATTGTCCTTACAGGTTGGGGTTGATCTGGTTTCTATCGAACGCATAGCCAGGATTGCCGGCCGTTATCAGGATCGTTTTTTAGCCAGGATATTATCACCTTGTGAAAAAGAACAGTTCATTGCCAGAGGTTCCCGCATAGAATCACTGGCAGCTGTTTTTGCCGCCAAAGAAGCGGTATTAAAAGCACTTGGCTGCGGAATCGGCCCGGCGGCTCTTTGCGAAGTTGAAATAATCAGCCCCGGAGGCAGCCGACCCATGGTTCGGCTGCAGGGCAAAGCTGCGGATATTGCCGTAGAAAAAAATATAAAAGACATTACTGTTTCAATGACTCACGAGCCGCCTTTCGCCTGTGCCGTGGCAGCAATATATTGATGCGGCCATAAGTGGTCTTATGGCCGCATCTGTTTAATTCTGATTTTTTGTGAAGTTGAGCAGCCCACCGGCCTTCAAAATCGCCTGCTGCCGGGATGTTAACCTATGTGTAGCTTTGATTTCATAGCCACTAGCCTGATCCCTGATCACCATAAAATCTTCGGTTAGTTGATGTCCCGGTTCTTTAATCTCCAGAACTGCTCCACTGGTGATTCGTTCATAATCTGCCGGGTCAGCAAAGAGGAGCGGTAAAATGCCGAAATTGACCAGGTTGGCCCGGTGAATGCGGGCAAACGATTTAGCCAGAACTACCTTAACTCCAAGATACATCGGCGCCAGAGCTGCATGCTCTCGACTTGAACCCTGGCCGTAATTTTCTCCGGCAACAATCATTCCCTGCCCGGTTTCACGGGCCCGGGCAGCAAAATCTGGGTCAAGCCCCTCAAAAACAAAGCTGCTGAGCGCTTCAATATTGGAACGTAATGGCAGCACCCTGGAGCCACCGGGCATTATATGATCGGTGGTAATATTATCGCCGGCAACCAGCAGGATCGGCAGGATTAAATGGTCAGCAAGTTTTTCGTTGACCGGCAGGGGCTTAATGTTTGGGCCCCGAATTATTTCAACCGCCCGGCCATCCCGCGGCGGGGCAATGATCATCCGGTCATCGGGCAGTGGGTCCGGCAGAGGCGGGAGTTGGGGAAATTCACCAAGAAGGCGCGGGTCTGCCAGGGTTCCTTCCAGGGCTGCCGCTGCTGCTGTGGCCGGTCCGGTCAGGTAAACCCGGGCATCGGCAGTGCCGCTGCGACCGCTGAAATTACGGTTAAAGGTGCGGATCGAGACCCCGCCTGACGGCGGAGCTTGCCCCATCCCGATGCATGGGCCACAGGCGCTTTCGAGGATACGGGCACCCGAGGCAAGCAGGCTTTCAATATAGCCCTCACGGGCCAGGCTCATGTAAGTCTGACGAGAACCGGGAGCAACAACCAGGCTGACCGAGGGATGAACTACCTGGCCCTTTAGTATTTCTGCTACCAGCCTGATATCTTCATAAGAACCGTTAGTGCAGCTGCCTACTGCAACCTGGTCTACCCTGACCTCGCCAAGCTCAGCTACCGGGCAGACAGCATCAGGACTGTGCGGAGTAGCCGCCAGCGGTTCCAAACTGCATAAATCAATGAAAATTTCTTCATCATAGTGAGCGTCCGGATCAGCACTAAGCGCTCGCCAGTCGGCTTCACGACCCTGACTTTTCATAAATAGGCGGGTTTTTTCATCACTGGGGAAGAGTGATGAGGTAGCGCCCAGTTCAGCACCCATGTTTGTTATAGTTGCCCGGCCGGGAATAGTCAGGCTCTCTAAACCTTCCCCACTGTATTCGATTGTTTTACCAACCCCGCCTTTTACGCTGAGACGGCGCAGCACTTCCAGGATTATATCTTTTGCGCCAACCCATGGAGGCAGCTGGCCAACCAGGTTAACCTTTACCACCGCCGGAGCGGTCAGGTAAAAAAGCCCGCCTCCCATCGCCACAGCCACGTCCAAACCACCGGCACCGATCCCAAGCATTCCAATTCCACCTGCTGTCGGGGTATGGCTGTCTGAACCGAGTAATGTTTTACCGGGAATGCCAAAACGCTCAAGGTGAACCTGGTGGCAAATACCATTGCCGGGACGGGAAAACCAAATTCCGTAGCGGGCGGCTACCGACTGGAGAAAACGGTGATCATCGGCATTTTCAAAACCGCTTTGCAGAGTGTTGTGATCAACATAGCTGACTGAAAGCTCGGTCTGAACCTGGTCGAGACCCATCGCCTCAAACTGCAGGTATGCCATTGTTCCGGTCGCGTCCTGGGTCAGGGTCTGGTCGATCCGGATACCGATCTCCTCCCCCGGCCTCAGTTCACCTTCGACCAGATGCTCCTTGAGAATTTTATATGCCATTGTTTTTGCCAAATAAAAAACCTCCTGTTGCTAAAAATTAAATGACTTTCTGCCGCGCATAAGTAACCAGAAAAGCGCCGGAGCTACCATAATTAATCCGCAGAGAATAAATAAAGTGGTGAATGAAAACCAGTTTAGCAGCACTCCCAGCACCAGTGAGCCGGCAATAATTCCGAGATCAAAAGCTGTGGTAAAAGTAGCCATGCCAACTCCCCGCTCTACTTCAGGCAGCCGGTCTGCCGCCTGGGCCATCACTGCTGAATGGCCAGCCCCGAATCCGATTCCAAAGACCAGGGCGCTGAACAGCAGCCACAGAGTTGTTCCGGCCAGGGCCATGACCACCATTGCCGCCCCGGCTATAACCAGACCGGGTATAAATATTTTAGCCCGCCCGATTTGGTCTGATAAACGCCCGGTCAGGGGGCGGACTATAATTGTAGTTACGGCAAAAACAGTAAAAAAATAGCCTACTGCCTGAATGGATCGTTCTTCTCCCAACAGCGGGATAAATGTGAGCAGCACCCCTAAATTAAAGGTCATGCAAAAGATGATCAGTGAAGGCGCAAGCACTTTGCGGGAAAAAAGAGTCGGCTTTATTTCCTCTCCCCTTTGCATCGCCGGTTCACGGACCTGGGCTGCCAGCAGTAAGGCAATTAACGCCAGAAACGCTGACACCATAAACAACAGCAGATAATTGGCATCGGTAATAATTCGCAGCTGTTCGCCGAATAAAGGAGCGGTTGCAAGAGATAAAGGAGGCGCCATACCCATCAGGCCTACTGCTTCACCACTTCTGCCCGGTGGCGCAAGATCGAGGGTTAAAGTGTTGAAGGAGAGCAGAAATGCACCCCAGCCAAAACCCTGTACCGCCCTGATCAAATATAAGAATGGCAATGAGGGCAGAAAAAGCAGGCCTAAACCTGCTGCCACGTAAAGTGCAATTCCTGCTGCCAGCAGTTTTTTACGCCCACTGCGGTTCAAGTCGCGCCCCTGAAAGGGACGCAGAACAACAGAGCAAAAGGTAAATAACGCCATGACCAGCCCAACCGCTGTTTCAGCGCCACCACGCTGCAAAACATAAAAGGGCATGACAGGCACATAAAAGTCGACAGCTGAAAACATCAAAAATACAGCCCCAAAAAGAACCAGGAAGTTTGGGGTTAATAATTTCCCTTTATCGGTATTAATCAAGATGTCAGCTCCGCTTTCCTAACCGGTTAGCCCGGTAATTGTAATTCTACTTCTGTAAAAAACGGTCCATCAGGGTGCTGCCCTGTTCGATCATCAGACCTGTCGCTGCTGCCTGCTGCTCATTGTAGAGGCGGCCTTTGTTTGATTGTTCATGATCACTGCGGTAAATAATAAAGGGAACCGGATCATCGGTATGAGTTCCCAGGGTCAACGGGGTGGCATGGTCGGGGGTTACCAGTATGCTGAACGGTTCACCGTCTCGTTCCAATTCGGCTAAGATCGGGGCCAGCACCAGCCGGTCGATCAACTCGATCGCCTTAACCTTGTTGTCTGCTTCAAAACGATGAGAACACTCATCGGGCGCTTCAATATGCAGGTAAACAAAATCGTGGCCACGCCGGAAGGCAGCAAGAGCTGCAGCAACCTTACCATTATAGTTGGTGTCAATATCCCCGGTTGCCCCGGTAACATCTATGCTTTCCAGGCCGGCAATCAGACCAAGCCCCTTGATCAGGTCAACTGCAGAAATAACTGCTCCCGACAGAGCATACTTCTCCTGAAAAGCTGGCAACTGAGGTTTGCGGCCATTACCCCAGATCCAGATCGAGTTAGCCGGTTTTAAATTGCGGGATTCGCGCTTCCGGTTAACCGGATGATCTGCAAGCAGCTGATAGCTCTTTTCCATCAAACCGTTTAACAGGGGGGCTTCGGGTCCGCGGGGCAGGTAATCTTTAATCGGCCGGCCGCTGATATCGTGGGGCGGAGTCAGATCCCAGTTGTCGCTGTCATCACGGCGAACCAGCAGGTGACGGTAGCGAAAACCGGGGTAAAAGGTGAACTGGGCATCATTTAATTCGCGCCCCAGCAGCGCAATAAGTTCTGCTGCTTCTTCAGAAGAAATTTCTCCGGCGCTGTAGTCAACCATAGATTTCGCAGAATAGGGCTGTTCCGGAGAAAGGGTGACCAGGTTGCAGCGAAAGGAAACATCGGTCGGGTTCAGTTCTACCCCAAGGCTTGCCGCCTCCAGGGGCGACCGCCCGGTGTAGTATAGTTGCGGATCATAGCCGACCACCGAAAGGTTAGCCGTGTCGCTTCCCGGAGGCATTCCAGGCGGGATAGTTCGCACCAGGCCGAGTTCTCCTGCCTCGGCAAGGCGATCAATGTGCGGGATATCGGCTGTTTCAAGAGCTGTCCGACCTCCAAAATAATCATGGGGATAATCGGCCATGCCATCTCCTAATATGACCAGGTATTTCAAGAAATATTCACACTCCTTTGGAATACGGTGGGTCTAGCTGAAGCCATTAATAGCACTGTGAACTGAAAATACCCTTTAAGATCATATTTGTCAAGGGTGACGGGCAGCTGTGAAAGGAATTAGGTAGTAATAACGCGAATAAATAAAGTGCGAAAGCAGACCAGCAATTAACCGGAAAGGGGTTTTCAGATGTACTACTACAGCACCAGGGGCAACACGGTCAGAAGTAATGCTGCAGAGGCGATTATTAAAGGACTGGCACCGGACGGGGGGCTTTTTGTTCCGGAAGAACTGCCTGCTCCCTTCAGGCTGGCCGACCTGCCTTCTAACAGTTATCGTGAGCTGGCCACTCACATTTTCAAGCCCTTTCTTTCAGGATACAGTGCAGAAGAGATCGAAGAAGCAGTACAGCAGGCTTATAACCCTACTTCTTTCGATCACCCGGCTATTACTCCCCTGCACAGGCTGAATGACAATGATTTTGTGCTTGAGCTTTGGCATGGACCGACTTACGCATTTAAAGACATTGCCCTGCAAATACTGCCCCACCTGCTGACAAGTGCTGTTAGCAATTCCGGCACTGATGAAGAGATTGTCATCCTCACCGCAACTTCCGGCGATACAGGTAAGTCTGCTCTTGAGGGATTCTGTGATATTGAAGGCATCAAAATTATTGTATATTTCCCTGAAAAAGGTGTCAGCGATGTGCAAAAGTTACAGATGACCACCCAGGAAGGTGATAACGTCAGGGTTACTGCGGTTAAAGGCAATTTTGATGATGCCCAGCGCGGAGTGAAGGAAATTTTTAACGACACCGTTCTCTCCGGCCGCCTGGCAGCTCATGGTTACCGGCTATCTTCAGCGAACTCGATCAACTGGGGCAGGCTGCTGCCGCAGATAGTTTACTATTTCTGGGCCTATCTCACCCTGGTCAGGCAGAAAGTGATTAAAAGCGGAGAAACCGTTAACTATGTCGTGCCGACTGGTAATTTTGGCAACATCCTGGCTGGTTACTACGCTTCACGGCTTGGCCTGCCGGTAAACAGGCTGATCTGTGCCTCGAACAGCAACAAGGTCCTGACCGATTTCATCAACAGCGGCCGGTACGACAGTAACCGTACCCTCGATCTGACTATTTCGCCATCGATGGATATATTAGTCTCCAGTAACCTTGAGAGGATGCTCTTCGAACTGTCAAATCACGACAGCGGCAGGATTGTGACCTGGATGAATGCCCTGAAAACAGAAGGGTACTACGAGGTTGATCCCGACATCCTGGCCGGGCTGCAGAAGCTATTTTACGCCGGTTATGCTGATGACAGGCTGACCGGAGAAACAATAAAATCTTTGTACCACCGCTACAACTACCTGGTAGATACACATACAGCTGTGGGCCAGGCAGTGCTGGATCAATTCAAGGCTGAATACGGTTCAGAGCATAAAAATATTCTTCTTTCAACAGCCAGCCCCTTTAAATTTGCTGCCAGTGTCCTGGAAGCAATTTCCGGGGCAGGGGGCGTAAACGAGGGCAGCGAAACCGACCTGCTTGAAATCCTGGCCGGTAAAACCAGTCTGGCAGTGCCACCAAACCTGGCCGGCCTTAAACAAAAGAAGGTCAGGCACAAGCAGGTGATTACGCGTGAAGGAATGCGCAACCACCTGCTAAAAAGCCTTTCAATCGGTTAATCTTTA
>CAZCHW010000053.1:0-9325 GCA_964498375.1 uncultured Syntrophomonadaceae bacterium
TGTTTCTCGAAGAGACCGGGTCAGCCAAACTGTTTGAATATCTGCCCCGTCTCTGCCGCTGCGCTTTTATCGACAGCCGGGTCCTAATGTATCATTTTGATCTCGAACTGACTGACAGCGATCGCTTTCTCTCTGATCTCGGTTGCTGGAATGAGATTGAAAATCCCTGGTTGCGCGATTTTACCAGACTGGCTGATGAATGTGCTGTCCCGATAGTGCTCGGTGGGCATTCTCTGGTTTCGGGCAGCCTCTGGGCCCTGATTGACGAGTTGGCCCCTGATTCCTGAAAGGAGTATAGCGATGGCTTCTCTGATCAAAAAAATATTTGGTGACTCCAATGAAAAAGAAATTAAGCGACTGCAAAAGATCGTTGAGGAAGTTAACGGTTTGGAATCCTGGGCAGCCGGATTAGATGATCGAGATTTTCCCCGGCAGAGTGAAAAATTCCGCGAGCGATTGAAAACGGTAGAATCTGCCGACGATCTACTTCCTGAGGCATTTGCCCTGGCCCGGGAAGCGGCGCGGCGGGTCACCGGCATGCGTCCCTTTGACGTACAGGTTTTGGGGGCGATTGTTCTGCACCAGGGCCGGATTGCCGAGATGAAAACCGGGGAAGGAAAAACCCTGGTAGCAGTTTTGCCGGCCTACCTGAACGCCCTGCAGGGAAAAGGGGTTCACATTGTAACTGTTAATGATTATCTGGCCCGCCGGGATCGCGAGTGGATGGGGCCGGTGTTTGAATTTCTCGGTCTGAAAGTCGGTTTGGTCGTCCAGGGCCTGGAGCCGCAGGAACGTCGGGCAAATTACAGTTGCGACATCACCTACGCTACCAATAACGAACTCGGCTTTGATTACCTGCGTGACAACATGGTGTTGTACAAGGATGATATGGTTCAGCAGCAGCTCTATTATGCCATAGTTGACGAAGTTGACAGCATCCTGATTGACGAAGCCCGTACACCTTTGATAATCAGCAGCCGGGTGGAAACCAGGGAAGAATATGGCCGCTGGAAAAAAGAGGTTGAGCACCTGATTCGCCGCCAGAACAGATTGGTGGTTGATCTGCTCAGTGAAGCGCGCAGGGATATTGAAGCGGACAGGCGGGACGAGGCTGCGGAAAAGTTGCTGTTAGCCCGACGAGGCACGCCGAAGAATAAGAATTTAATGAAAATGCTTAAGGAAAACGGTATGGACAGGTTGGTTGAGCGAACCAGGCAAATTCTGATGACTGAAAAGCGTCTCAATCACCTTGATGAAGAACTGTATTATGTGATAGATGAAGCGACCCGTCTTGCCGATATCAAGGATAAAGGTTACCGTGAGTTGGAGCGGGTAAACCCTCAGCTTTTAAAGCTGTTGCGGCTCGGTCGTGAACAAGCCGACACAGATGATCATGACGATGAGCAGGAAGCCGAATCGGCAGCGGAACACCGCCATTACTTTGATCAACTGATCAAAGCCTATTCGCTTTTTGAGCGTGATGTGGATTATGTGGTGCAGGATGGCAAAGTGATCATTGTTGATGAATTTACCGGCCGCCTGATGCCGGGCCGTCGTTATTCCGACGGGTTGCACCAGGCAATTGAAGCTAAAGAAGGAGTTGAAGTTCAGGCAGCTACCCGTACTGTAGCTTCAATAACTTTCCAGAACTATTTCCGGATGTATGACAAGATTTCCGGAATGACCGGTACGGCTCTGACCGAGGAAGAAGAATTCCGGAAAATATATGGTATGGATGTTGTGGCAATTCCAACCAACAAAGAATTGATCCGCGAAGAGCGCCCCGATCTGATTTACAAGACTGAGCGGGCCAAGTTTAAAGCTGTTGTCGACGAAATTATTGAGTGTCGTGAAGATGGCCAGCCGGTGCTGGTTGGAACAATTTCAGTTGAAAAATCGGAGATGCTCAGCAAGATGTTGAAACGTCAGGCTATTGAGCATGAAGTTTTGAATGCGGTTAACCACTCCCGGGAAGCGTATATTATCGCCCAAGCCGGGCGTAAAGGAGCGGTGACTATTTCGACCAACATGGCCGGCCGGGGAACTGACATTATTTTAGGCGGGAACCCGGAATATATGGTCAGAGAAAAGCTGGTCAGCGAATTTGGAGTCGAAGAAGCAGAGCTGGACCAGGAAGGAAAGGAGCGCTGGCAAAAGCGATTTGATCAGCTTTTTGAGCAGGCTGTCCGGGAAACACAGGACCAGCGTGAAAATGTGATTAGCCTTGGCGGTTTACATGTAATCGGCACAGAGCGTCATGAAAGCAGGCGAATTGATAACCAGCTGCGTGGTCGGTCAGGCCGTCAGGGTGATCCCGGTTCTTCACAGTTTTTTGTCTCCCTCGATGATGATCTGATGCGTCTTTTCGGAGGCGACAACATTGCTGCGCTGATGGAGCGGTTTGGTATTGATGAAGATATGCCGATTGATCATCCCCTGGTTAGCCGAGGCATTGAAAATGCTCAGAAAAAAGTAGAAGCGCGTAACTTTGAAATCAGGCGTAACCTGCTTGATTACGATGACGTGCTGAACCAGCAGAGAGAAGTTATCTATGACCAGCGCCGCCGGGTGCTGGAGGGTGAAAACATGAAAGAGGCGATTCTCGACATGGTCGCAGAGATTATCGATCGCCTCATTGCAGAGCACACAGTTGAGCAAGGCTTCCTGGATGATTACAACGCCAGGGCTCTGCTGGAACGGGCGGAAGAACTTTTTGCCCGCAGAGACGCAATTGCCCTGGAGAGTTTGATTGACAGAGAAAAAGAAGACCTGCGACCTCTCCTGGTTGACGAAAGCCGGGCCTTTTACGAACAGCGTGAAGCGGAACTGACCACGGCAATTATGCGCGAGCTGGAAAGGGTGGTGCTGCTGCGCACAGTAGACCGCCACTGGATGTATTTTATCGATGTCATGCACCAGTTAAGACATGAAATCCACCTGCAGGCTTACGGACAGCGCGATCCCCTGGTGCAGTACCGCCTTCAGAGCGCGGAGATGTTTGAAGATATGATTCGGCAGATCCAGGCCGATGTGGTCAGGGCAATTTATCATATCCAGGTGAATACAGCTCCCAGGCGTCAGTCAGTAGCCGGTGAAGCAACCGGTTACCAGCCCCGCATAGCTGCAGTCGGAGGCGGCAGTGCGCAGGCACAGTCCGGTGGGGAGAAGCAGGGTAAACCTGCCGGTGCTGGTCGGAAGAAAGCAGTTAAACAGGAGCCGGTTACTGTGGATAAAGTCGGTCGTAATGAACCCTGCCCCTGCGGTAGTGGTAAAAAATATAAGAAATGTTGCGGCGCCAGCCAATAGGCTGGTCTGAGCCGGATCAAAGAGGAAAGTGGTGGTAGCGATGCTAAAAGAATTAAGGGATCAACTGGTTGCACAGCAAGCGCGACTGGAAGAGATGAGGGCTTCCCTTTGAATATGAAACAAGGCTGAAAGAGTTGATCCAGTCTGAAAAGAAAACAGCAGAGCCAGGGTTTTGGGATGACAGCACCGGGGCGCAGGAATTTATGAAAAAGCAGAGCGCTTTGCGAGATCAGGTGCGACCAATCCAGGATCTTAATTGTCTCGTGGAAGAAGTCGAGGTGTTTCTGGATCTGGCTGCCGAAGAAGATTCAGCCGAGTCTGAAGGATCCGGCGAGGCTGTAGATGAGGCAAAAGCTTTACTGCTGGAAATTGTTGATAAGTTGGATGCCCTGGAACTGGAAACCCTTTTCAGTGGTAAATATGACTTCAGCAATGCCATTGTTTCACTCCACCCGGGAGCAGGCGGCCTGGAATCGCAGGACTGGGCGGAGATGTTAATGCGCATGTATACTCGCTGGTGTGAACAGAAAAGCTTTGAAGTGGAGCTGGTTGACCTTCTGGTTGATGATGAAGCGGGAATTAAAAGCGCAACTTTTATTGTCCGTGGTCATGCCGCCTATGGCTATCTCCAGGCAGAGAAAGGGGTGCACCGGATGATCCGCATCTCTCCTTTCGATACCTCCAAAAGAAGGCATACTTCTTTTGCCTCGGTAGATGTGATTCCTGAAGTTGAGGAAGAGGAATTTGAAATAAATCCGGACGATTTAAAAATTGATACTTTCCGTTCCAGCGGAGCCGGAGGTCAGCATGTTAACAAAACCGACTCGGCGGTGCGGATAACCCATTTGCCTAGCGGGATTATTGTTTCCTGTCAAAATGATCGGTCACAACACAGCAATCGCCAGCAGGCCATGCGGGTTCTCCAGGCGCGCCTGGCGGAGCTTTACCGGCGTGAACAGGAAGAAGAAATTAACGCTGTGCGAGGGTTGCAAAGAGAGATCGGTTTTGGCAGCCAGATTCGTACTTACACATTTCACCCCTTCACCCTGGTTAAAGATCACCGGACCGGTGTCGAGGTCGGTCAGGTTGATGCGGTGATGGACGGGCTGCTCGATCCTTTCATTGAAGGTTATCTGCGCTGGAAAGCACGGGGTATGATTCCCCTGAAAAAATAAATTACCGGGAGCGGAATGATGAAATTAAGGAAACCAGAATTATCAAAAAAAGCAATAAAAACAATTGTTGTTGATTTTTTCGGCATTTTGATCGGAGCCATAATCCTGGCCATTGGTTACAACATGTTTATGGTACCGAATATGCTGGCTCCCGGTGGTATAAGCGGTCTGGCCGTTGTTCTCTATTATATGATCCAATCGCCCGTTGGCCTGACCATTATCGTGCTGAATATTCCCCTTTTTATTGGAGGCTATTTGGTCCTGGGGCCGCGAATTGTAATGCAGAGTCTGCTCGGCACCGTTCTGTTTTCACTGGCCCTTGAAGTGACGGCGCCATTTTTACCGGCAGCAACCAACGACCTGCTTCTCGCTTCAGTTTATGGTGGAGTAGTAATGGGTGTTGGCTCAGGGTTGGTCTTTCGCTTCCGTGGTTCAACAGGCGGCACCAGCCTGCTGTCTTTAATCCTGGCAAAAAAATGGGGTATTAGCCCGGGGCAGGCAATGCTTTGGGGAGACCTGTCTGTTTTAGCCCTGGCTGTATTTGTGTTTGGCAGTGAAGCGGCTATGTATGCAGCACTTTCTCTCTTTGTCAGCGTTAAAGTGGTCGATGCAATTCTGGAAGGACTTGGTCTTGCCAAATCGGTAATTATTATCACCTGCTGTGGAGAAAAAATTAACGAAAAGCTGCTTTACGAATTGGGCCGGGGTGTTACCTGGCTGGAGGGCTCAGGGGGATTCACCCGTGAGTCGAGAGAAGTATTGCTCTGTGTGGTTACCCGTCAGCAGATTGCCAGGTTGAAAAGGATTATCCACAAAATCGATCCCGGGGCTTTCGTTATTATCGGCAACGCAACCGAGGTGCACGGCGAAGGTTTTAAAAAGCTGCAGCAGCATTAAAGGCAGATTTGTCTCATATTTGCAAAATAAGTAAAAATATTATAATATAAACAGCAGAAAGCTTGGTTTTGTTGCCTTAAATGCAAATAATCCAAACAATATGCACTGGAAGGACTAACAGATGGTCGAAGCAAAAAACTTGTGCATGAAGTATAGCAAATGTGGCGATAATGCCCTTGAAGATATAAGTTTCAATATTGACCGCGGTGAATTTGTCTTTTTTGTCGGTTCCAGCGGGGCAGGAAAATCAACCTTGCTTAAACTGATTATCCGCGAATTGAGCCCCACAGAGGGGGTTCTGCAGGTGTTCGGTCGGGATGTGGGCCGGCTGCCGCGCCACCGCCTGCCCTATCTGAGGCGTAATATTGGCATGGTGTTTCAGGATTTCCGGTTGATCGAGGACCGCACAGCTTTTGACAATGTTGCCTTTGCCATGATGGTCACCGGGGCTTCACGCCGGGAGATCCGCAAGCGAGTGCCCCATGTGCTCGGCCTGGTAGGCCTGCAGGATAAAGGTGATGCCAGGGTTTGCGACCTGTCGGGAGGCGAGCAGCAGCGGGTCGGGCTGGCCCGTGCTATTGCCAACCGTCCGGCCATGATCATTGCCGATGAGCCTACCGGCAACCTGGACCCGGGAACGACTCTTGATATTATGAATCTGTTGCGCAGCATTAATCTGCGAGGCACCACAGTTCTGGTTGCTACTCATAACCGGGACATTGTTGATCGCTTCAAGAAAAGGGTTCTTTACCTTGATGGAGGAAGACTGGTCGGCGATGAACAGAAGGGGATTTATACCCATGTTCATTAGCGGATTTACATACATTGTTGCTGAAACTTTTAAAGGGCTCTTCCGCAATCGCTGGATGTGCATCACCTCAACCGGGGTGGTCATGGTTACCTTGCTGATGCTTGGTCTCTTTATGCTGGTTAACCTGAATGTAGGTTATATCACGGAGACAGTTAAAGATCAGGTGGAAATTGTAATTTACCTGGATGACCGTGCCTCTGAGGCTGATTTAAATGAACTGGACCGCCGCCTGAATAACCACAGCGGGGTTGAAGAAGTAAATTACGTTTCCAGTGAAGAGCATATGGACCGGCTGCAGAGGCAGTTAGGCAATATGCTAGAAGGATATGACACGGATCTTGATAATCCCCTGCTGGCCTCGTACGAGATTAAAACGGTAGTTCCCGAGGCGGTGGTCGACCTGGCCCGGGAGTTTACCACCTATCCAGGGGTATCGAATGTGTTTTACGGCCAGGGATACGTGGAGAATCTTTTCTCAGTAACCAGGGTAATTCAACTGGTCGGGCTGGCTCTGATGCTCGGGCTTTCTGTAACAGCAGTGTTTTTAATTTCGCATACGATCAAGCTGACCGTAATGATGCGGCGCAAAGAAATTGCGATCATGAAATATGTGGGGGCAACAAACTGGTTTATCCGCTGGCCTTTCCTGCTGGAAGGCCTGCTAATGGGCTTTGTCGGAGCAGTACTGCCCCTTGCTGCGCTTTATTACATTTATCAGTATGCAGTGGAGTGGGTGGAGATCAATAATTTGCTTTTTCTCAACCTACTACCGGTCGAGCAGGTCATTTTTGAGCTGGCGAAGTATTTAACCCCACTGGGGACCGCACTGGGTATGCTGGGCAGCCTCTTTTCAATGGGGCGGTTCTTAAGAGTATAGATTCAGGATAAAGATAAAAAAACGATTTAAGGAATGACTTTCAGGGAGGAAACTGAACATGCAAAGAGGAGAAAAAAGCCGGCTTTTGATCCTGTTGCTGGCAGTTTTGCTGGTCCTTTCTTTTGCCACGCCTGCCTTTGCTGTAATTACTGAAGAAATTGAAGCAAAACAGCAGGAGTTGGAAGAAGTTGAAAAAAGACGGCGTGATGAAAAAAGCGCCCTGGAGCAGAGGCTAAACCGGGAAGCTGCTCTGCAGGAAGAATTAAAATTGCTGGAAAACCGCATCCATGAGCTTAGAATGGAACAGGAACGTCTGGCTGGTGAAATTACTGTTGTAGAAGAAGAAATCCGGCAGGTTGAGCTCGACCTTGCAGAAGCAGAGGAACAACTGCGATACCAGGAAGATTTACTGAAACTGCGTTTGCGGGCAATCCAACAACATGGGCTGGTCACTTACGTTGAAGTTCTTTTTGAATCTAGCTCCTTTTCTGATTTTTTAACCCGCCTGCATAACCTCAGTTTAATCGCTAATAATGATTTACGTCTGATTGAAGATATTCAGGCTGAACGTGATCTTATACAAGCCTGGAAAAATGAGCTGGAAGAGAAAAAGCAATCCCTGGAGAGAATGCGCGCTCAGGTTGCGAACAATGAGCAGGAACTGGAATGGGCTGCAGACGAAAGGGTGCTTATTCTTGATGAACTGCAGGGTGAAATTGCCCTCAACCTGAAAGCAATCCAGGATCTGGAAAATGAAGCGCAGCAGCTGGATGGCTTAATCCAGAAGTTGATCGCTGAAGCAGCCAGCCAGTTTTCCGGGCTTAGTGGGGTTCTGCACTATCCGATTGAAGCACCAACCTGGGTTAGTTCGGGATATGGCTGGCGCCGTGATCCCTTTAGCGGGGCCCAGGCCTGGCATGGTGGAGTTGATATTGCCCCCCATGGCGGTGCAGCTAATTATATCCTTGCTGCAGCAGAAGGTAAGGTTATCTATTCCGGCTGGAACGGCGGCTACGGCAACTGTATCATGCTCGATCATGGTGGCGGGACTGTAACGCTTTATGCACACATGAGCAGCCTGCTGGTGAAGGTGGGCGATGTGGTTACCAGGGGGCAGCGGATTGCCCGCGCAGGAACAACTGGTTACAGCACCGGCGTGCACCTGCATTTTGAGGTCCGTGAGTTCAATAAACCGTCTGTGCGTACATATCCCAGCGGTGGTTCAGATCACCGTTATAACCCGATGAATTATTTCTAATCCAGATCTAAGAGTGGCTCCAGGAGGTCCTGTATGAAAAAAGTAACTGTTCTTGAACTGTTCGGCGATGCTTCTGCATTTGTTGATCAGGAGATCACCCTGGAAGGTTGGATCAGAACAAACCGCGATCAGAAATCATTTGGTTTTATTGCCTTAAATGACGGGACATATTTTCACCCTGTACAGGTTGTCTACGAAAGGGAAAAGCTTTCTGACTACGATCAGGTTGCCCGCTTTGGGGTTGGAACGGCTATCCGGGCTGCCGGCAGTCTGGTATTAACGCCGCAGGCCCGCCAGCCCTTTGAAATTAAGGCACACTCGGTGGAACTTGTAGGGGAATCGCTGCCGGAATATCCGATTCAGCCTAAAAGACACAGCCGGGAATTTTTACGAGAAGTTGCCCATCTGAGGCCTCGCACAAATCTTTTTACCGCCCTTTTCAGGGTGCGTTCTCTTCTCTCTTTTGCCGTTCACCGATTCTTTCAGGAAAAGGGTTTTATTTGTCTGCATGCACCGATCATAACTGCTAATGACGCTGAAGGGGCGGGAGAAACCTTCAGGGTTACAACGCTTGATCCTCTGAATACCCCTCTGGATGAAGCGGGAAATGTTGATTACAGCACCGATTTTTTTGGCCGCCAAACCAATCTTACTGTAAGCGGTCAGCTTGAAGCGGAAGCTTTTGCCCTTGCTTTCAAAAAGGTTTACACTTTCGGGCCTACTTTTCGGGCGGAAAATTCCAATACTGCCAGACATGCTGCAGAATTTTGGATGATTGAGCCTGAAATTGCCTTCGCTGATCTTGATGACAACATGGATTTGGCCGAAGCAATGGTTAAAGATCTGATTAAAAGCCTGCTTGAGCAGGCTCCGGAGGAGATGGAATTTTTCGACCGCTTTGTTGAAAAGGGTCTGAAGGCAAAACTTGAAAAGATCGTCGGTTCTGACTTTGCCCGCATCACCTATGATGACGCGATTAAACGATTGAAAGAAGCTAAAGA
>CAZCHW010000054.1:0-9228 GCA_964498375.1 uncultured Syntrophomonadaceae bacterium
AGTACCGTTTCGGTAACCGACCCAGACCCGAACCTGACTGCTCTTGAAGTGGAAAACGTGATGGATTCGGTAATTGCCCGCAACGTCTTTAACACCAGCGGCGGTGATTTGGTTGGTAAAGTGAGGGCCCAGGTGGTCTCGAGAACTGTTGACGTGTTAGGTGAATATTAAAGGCAGGTGAATGGGCGGGCGCGTATGCGTCCGCCCCGGCTTAAAAACAGAATTGTATGGGGAAAGGAGTTGAAGTGCTAATGGAAGAGCTGGTTGTTTTAATCGGAAATTTCGGCTTCCCGGTGGCAGTAAGTATGTACCTGCTGATTCGCCTGGAAGGCAAACTGGAAACGCTTACTGAAAGCATCCACTCGCTTTCAGAAGCGATTGTTAAACATTAAGAATGGGAGGTAATTGTAATGGATAAACCGGTAGTATTGCTTGACCCGGGCCACGGGGGTTATGACCCCGGGGCTTCATACAACGGGCTGAAAGAAAAGGATTTGAACCTGGTTTTAGCCTTGAAGGTGGCAGAAAGGCTGGACAGTGTGAAAGTGCTGATGACCAGGGAACGTGATATATATCTTTCTCTGGCGGACCGGGTGGCGTTGAGCAGAAGGGTTGAGCCACACCTGTATTTATCGCTTCATGCCAACGCCGGGGGCGGCCACGGCTTCGAATCCTTTATCTATAGCGGCCTGGGTAACAGCGACCCGGCAGTGGGAATGCAGAAAACGGTGCACCAGGCGGCAATGAACGCGCTGCAACGCTGGCAGATTAGAGACCGGGGTATGAAGAAAGCGGCATTTTATGTTCTAAAGTATAACACCTGTCCGGCGGTGCTGATTGAGTCGCTCTTTTTGGATCACCAGCGCGAGGCGGCTATCTGGAAGGAGCCAATTTTTGCTGAAACGCTGGCGGCGGGAATTGCCGCAGGAGTTATGAAAGCTGTGGGGGTCGAGGCAGGCGAGAAGCCTCTGCCTGACCCGCCCCAAAGCCTGTATACTGTGCAGGTCGGTGCCTTCGCCATTCTGGATAATGCGCGGCAGCGGTTAGCAGAAGCACAGCAGGCTGGTTTCGATGATGCCTATATATACCGTAAAACAGTTTAGCCAGGGCAGCGCCCTGGCTTTTTTAATATTCCTGCTCCGCCTTTTCGCAGACATAGCAGGGGCCGGCGGTAGCGGTGAGCAGCTGGTTGACCAGGCGGGTCAGGGTGGCCAGGTGGTCGAGAGCCTGGTTGGATGCCCGGTCGAGCGCAGGTGGGTCGTCAGTCGGGGTTGCTGCCAGGCCCTGACGGTGCAGGTAGTGGGTAAGGGCAATCTGGCCCAGTTTGAGCCTTTTTTCGGTATAGCGTTTGCTGTAGTAGCTGGGCAGAGCAAGGCCGCCGGTAAGATGGATGGTACACTTTCCCGCCCCGGCTGAACCCGGTTCAGCCGCGTCACTTACTTTTTCAAAGAGGCAGGCGTTAACGTAGCCCGTAGCGCCGTCTTGCTCGAAGCGGGGCCGGCGCATTTTAAGCGGCACCAGGACCAGCTGCGGGTTGAGCGGCAGGGGCACACACTGGCTGCAGCCGAGCAGTTCGCCATAGGTGCTGCGCAGTATGGGCAGGGCATAGCCAAAGCGGCCCACCACCTGCCGAAGCACGGTGTGCAGGCGACGCCGGTCGGTTTGCGCAGCCCCGCAGCGGGTGTAGATGCGGGTGGAATTACCGCCCTGCCGGTCGTAAAAGGGTTCCAGGGCAACAAGATCTTTTACATTGAGTTGCTGGTTAATTGTTCAGTTCCCCCTGTTCGGTTTTCTTTTATTATAACCGAACATGTGTTTGATGTAAACGGTAAGCATTGATCTGTTAGACTAATAGAGCCTTAAATCAGGCATATCAACGCGATCCTTCACATTATTGCCAAAGTAGTAGGTTTTACTAAAAATGAGCTGGCTCAGGTTACGCATCGCGCGAATTCCACTATCACCGTTGCCGAAAAAGAGACAATTGGTTAAGTAAACCAGGCCAGTCCCATTATCGATAAAAAGACCGGTGCTGAGCGGAGTTACAGCTGCACTATTGTAATCATTATTATTACTGCTTTTAACATTGGTTAAGCGTATAGTTCCCCCTGCTGCTTTAAGGTGCAAACCGTGGGCGTGCTGACTACCACCGCCAAGAGCTCCATTCAAATGTGTATTTACATTCTGAACGGTTAAATTCTTATCTATTCCGAGGCCTTCTGCATAGATGCCGGTTGTTCCATTACCTTGCGCTGTTATTCCACTGAGACTGATAGTTCCGTTCGAGCGAACATACAATCCCATTGCACTATTGTTACTAAGGCTGTTACTGCCTGATATAGTTACGTTGCCTGTGCTAGCTTCTGTAAAGTAGTTATTTAGGCTGACACTGGCCCAACCACTGTTGTTATTGGCCGTTATGTTAGCCAGGGAGATATTACCGTTTCGCACGTTAACTGATAATGCCCCGACTTTGTTGTCGTTAGCCTTGATATTATTAATCTGCAAGTTACCAGTTGTATCTATAACAAGCCCGGTTGATTGATTCCCGCTAAAATCGGAATAAATCTGTGGGGTGCTGGTAATATTTAGATTGCTGGCTTTCGGCCCGCTATTTACTACTGAGACCCCAACCTCTAAGTTGTTGACTGCCGAAAGGCCTTTAAAGTTGACAGCCCCTTCTGTGCTTAAGTTAATTCCATTTTTTCCATTGCTTTCAGCTCTAATGTTAGTCAGATTAACTGATCCTTTAGCATATACTTCCAGACCATCGGTGTTGTTGTTATTGAAACTTCCATTTGTTATGGTTAATACTTTTCCAGGAGTATATAAATATATTTCAGCTCCTTCTTGTAAATTGCTCATAGCGTTAATGTCTTTTAAAACTACATTGCCGTTTGTTTCAATATTAAGCCCGCAACTGCTGTTACTATTAATACTATTGATGAATCGGTTTATGCCGGTTATTGTAACGTTGCCCACACCATTTTCATGAACATTGGAAATTATAATCCCATTACCATTACTGTTAGTATCTGCAACAATGTTATTTATAATCACATTGCCACGTGTATTAATCGACAGGCCGTAATGATTGTTTCCTGAAAAATCATTTAAAGTTCCTTTTATGATTACATTAGCGGCTGTAAGCTTTGCAGGATCGGTTTTATAAGCCGTTATACTTGCCCCATTTCCATTGCTGGTATTTTTGGCGGTAACAGTATTTAATGTCACGTTTCCGATAGTTGCTATATATAGCCCATAGACATTGTTGTCAAGGCTGGTTCTGGTTAAGTTTACAGCTTTAGGAGCAGCTTTGGTTACATTTTCGTTGTTGACAATCCATAAACCGTAGCTATCATTGTTAGCGATGGCAACATCACTGATACTTACTATTCCGCTTGAATATATATAGATACCCATACTGCTGTTGCCGGAAATGTTATTAAGCACTCCGGCTTTTGATGACTTGATCGTTACATTACCAGAGCCCTGTGCATTGCTAATATACACTCCAGTTGCTGAAGATCCTCTGTTATTTGAAGCTGAAACATTTGTCAAGCTTACGTTGCCCTTGCTGCTGATACTTATGCCATTCATGGTGTTAGCGTTAAAAGTGCCATTTAATATCGAAACATATGCGGCTCCCGGTGAACTAGAATTATCAACATTAACGCCTTCCCCCTGCGCAGGGTTTACTTTACCATTATTACCGGCCGCTAGATTACTAATACTAATGTTACCTTTAGCGTATATATATAAGCCATAAGCACCGTTATCATTAAACTGGTTATTTAGAGTTGGTGAAGTTGTTTTCAGAGTTACTGCACCATTTCCTGCTTCAGCAATGTTGATCAGGGTTCCAATACTTTGGTTGCCATTAGATTCAATGTTAGTAAGAGAAACATTGCCCCTGGTAAAGATTGCCAGCCCATATTCGTGATTGCCGGAAAACTCTCCTTTTGTTATGGTTATTGATTTGTCGGTCGATGAACCGGAGTTCATGATATAGAGGCCGGATAAGTTGTTGTCAATTGCTTTCACATTGCTGATGGAAACTAAACCTTTTGAAAATATTCTTAACCCATTTAGATAATTACCATTAAATTCCTGGTTATTTAGTGAAGAAGTTTTAATCGTCACATTTCCTAATCCGTAAGTGTTATTAATACTGATACCTACACCACCATCAGACAAATCGGATTTGATGTTGTGGCTAGCGGAGACATCAGTTAATAATACATTTCCGGTGCAGAGTATATCCGCTCCATAATTGTTATTTCGGTTAAAGGTGGTCCTGCTAATTGTTACGTTCTTTGGTGTCTGACTTGTATATAAACCATCATAAACGTTTCCGTTAGATTCTGTGTCGTATATAGCCAAGTTACCTCTGGTATAGATGGTTATGCCGGCGAGGTTATCTATACTTTTATTTTTCCAACCAGGAATATTTTTATTTATTATTACATTTCCCAAGCCATCATCGTTATCAATATATATACCCGTTCCGTTGAGATTGCCAGAAGCAATTATGTTATTAATAACGACTGAGCCATTACTGTAAATAAATAAGCCGTTGGAATTATTATTTAAAAAATAATTTGCACCCGCAGCCCCTGCTGAAGCCGGGCTGGTTACGGTAACATTACCACTACCGGTACTGTTATCGAGGAAAACGCCCGCTTGGGTTTTACTGCCTGATGCCTGCACCGAGTTTAAAGTAATCGCCCGGTTTGAGTAGATGATGAGCCCATGATCATTGTTATTGTTGAAAGTTCCGTTATTTAAGGTAATAGTTCCGTTGCTTAGGCGGTTATTGATTTGTGCTCCAGTTCTATCATTGTCACTTGAGATGATGTTCTTTGCCACTACAGAACCGGAAACAGAGATAAATAAACCATCAAAACCATTTAGGCAAGAGTTGACATTATCCAGGGTCAATATGGTTGATCTGCTTGAATAGGCGTTTAGACCTTCTTCCCCATTATTGTAGAAGGAAGCGTTGTTTATAGTTAACTTATTAAAGTTTTCTACTTTTAAGCCTATCTGATCATTCGTTGAACAGGCAATGCCGTTTACAGTCACAGCACCGTTTGTATTAATTATTGCTCCATTTCCATTGTTACGGTTAAAAGTGCTGTTTGTAATAGATACATTACCGCCTCTGGTATTTTCAATTCGAGTTCCAGTGTTGCTCTGCTCGCTGCTGTTAACTCCATTCAATGCGATATTTCCCTTAACATCCTCAATAGTAAACTGGCCACTTGAGTTTACTATATTGAAGGTGCCCGTTAGGTTTAGTCCTCTTAATGTAAAACCATTCTCTTTATTCACTATTAGCATGTTGCCTTTGATGGTAGGAAAAACAGGCCCAACTTCGTCCCATTTTATCCCTTGCAATAAATTAAGGTTGGGCAGCAGCCCATCTATGGTTACCCCACCATTGTAGCTGCCTGTTTCTACATAAAGAAACCCATCATCAGGAATCGTGCCGTTGTCACTTATATAATTGATAGCAAACTGCACCGGGTTGATGCTACCGCTGTAAAATTTGAATGGCTCGACATCTGCAGGGGCGGCTCCGGCATAAAAGCTGTATTTTTGACCCCCGGAGGTAAAGTAAGGGTCGTCTGGTTTGACAGAATTATTGTTCTGCGCAGAGTGATCAAGTTCACTATCCAGCTGGCTGTCACCTGTCAAATTCGGGTTATCAAAGAGTGGATTAATGCTATCTTCTGATTCAAGCTCTTCGTATACGATGTCTTCTTGCGGCAAAACAGGACCAGAATCAGTTGAAACGCTGGTTTGATCTTCATTTTCGAGATTAATTTGGGGGTCCTGGAAAAGTTCTGGTGAATTTTCTAAAGTAATTTCAGGGAGATTAACATCATTACTATTAACCGTTATATCAATTCCAGTTTCATTGCTGTCTGAAATCGGATCAGAGCAGTTTTGTTCATTTTCAGGAGTAGATATTTCTTCTAGCGAGCATTCTGATTCAGCAAAAGCAGGCATTGTTAAACAAAGTACTAGTGAGGTGATAACAATAAGATAGAATAATCTTTTGATCATTATTCTGTGCCTCCCAATATGGTTAGTCGATTAATTAAAGTATTAGCCTGATCTAAAGATGAACATAATTTTTGTGCTTAACTTTTATTTAATTCAGGGCACTTTTTGTCATCTTGGCTACCAGCGACCTCCTCATATTTGGTGATTATGCAAACAAAAAACCGACCACTTACCGTGGTCGGTTACGCTTTGGCTCAGGCAGTCTCAAGCGTCCATTAGAAAGACTGCAATCATTGCTCCCACTTAGTCATCTACGAAGACAACCAAATAATTGCTATTAATTTGCTGACTGTTGTTAAAATTATAACATGGCCAAATAGCAGTGGTCAATTGATTAGAGGGATTTGAGTTTCACCTTATTTGTACTTTATGGTAAATTCCTCGCCTTTTACCATCGGGCCGACGGCGTTGTAAGGGGTTAGATCGAGAGTGCGCTCGTAGAGGTTGCGGCGGGAAAGCATTTTTTGTCTTTTCTTTTTACGTTCCCGTTTTGGCCTGCGATCCGGGTGACCCATTTTATTCACCTGCTTTTTAAATATTTTGTTGAACCGATTATAGCATGAGGTATCGGTGAAAGAAAACATGACAACTCTTTTTCAAATAGTCTTTTTACAGTTCTCTGATAAACAAGGTCTTGATCACGCGGCCCATCAGTTGCTTGATCATGCTGTTTTTATCCGATTTGCTGCTGCAAGTGCTTAGTGTGAGCGTTTAAAGAAGATAAATTTCTTACTTTTTTGCAGCAGTGGTTTGTCTGCCGGTTCAAGATTGAGCGGCTGGTCATTGATTACAGCAAGGGGTCTTTCTCGCAGAAAGGGATCGACTTTGTCAGAACCGAGCAGCTCGGCAAGCCTGGCTGCGCCTTTTTCAACTTCCTGGAGGCGGCCGGCAAAATGATGGGCATCGGTGGCAAAGAGGTGGGCTAAATTTGCTTTAACCATGTAGCGGGCAGTTTTTTCGGGGCGGGGCCCGAGACGGCCCGTTAAGGCGCCCCAGGTAAGCTGGTAAATTGCTCCCAGATCGTGAAGATGGTGGATTAAGCGGTGATCATTTTGCAGGGCTAGCGCTCTTTCGGGATGAGGAATAACGGCACAGTAGCCTTTGGCGGACAGGTTATAAATTAACTGCTCTGTATAGAGAGGCAATGGCTGGTTAAAGGGCAGTTCAAGAAGCAGGTAGCGGCTGCCGGCCAGGGTAAGGCTTTCATTATTTTCAAGTCTTTCCAAAATGAGTGGTTCAATATGATGTTCAGAGCCCGGCAGCAGGGTTAACTTGATCTGGTTGCGATCAATTTCCTGCTGTAGCTCACGAAGGCGTTTCAGGATCTGCTGCGGCGCAGGTTTGCCTTCGACAACGTGAGGTGTCACAACAACTTTTGAATAGCCTGTTTCAACCAGGGCCCGGGCCAGCAGGACCGATTCGTTTAAAGTACCGGGACCGTCGTCAATGTTGTGCAGTATGTGGTTGTGCAGGTCAACGTAACCGGACAAGATCAGCTTCCTTTCGATTCAACAATGCAAACCCCGGTTAAAGATTATAACATAATTTGCATATTTAGTGGGCCGCCTGACAGAGAAATTAATCTGTGCTTTTTTGGTGCAGGCGGTGGAGTGCAGCAACGATACGCGGGGCAGCGTAGGTGACATCGCCTGCTCCCATGGTGATCACCAGGTCGCCGGGGCGGGCGGCACGGGCAATTTCTTGCTCAAGAATTTGAATGTCGTCGTTATGTAAAACGGACAGGGCTGGGTTAAGCATATTGATGCGGGCTGCCAGGGCGGTAGCTGTGGCTCCGGGCAGGGCTGCTTCACCGGCCGGGTAGACAGCATGCAGGTAGAGCCGGTCGGCCTGGTTAAAGGCGGCGGCAAATTGTTCAAAAAAGGCGGCGGTGCGGCTGTAGCGGTGGGGCTGGAAGAGGCAAAGCACCCGCCGACCGGAAAGAGCGGCTGCTTCCAGGGTGGCCTTTACTTCGGTGGGATGATGGGCGTAATCATCAATTACTGAAATGCCGGCCACTTCGCCGACCAGTTCGAACCGGCGGCCGACTCCGTGGAAACTGGCCAGCGCCGGGGCGCAACTTGCCGGGTCGAGACCGAGAATAACGGCGGTGGCCAGGGCGGCGGTAGCATTGCTAATGTTATGTTTGCCTGGAGCACCGACGGTTACATCGGCAGCCAGCCGGGCTTCCCCTTGATAGAAATCGAATGTTGATGAGGCGGCTGCGAGGCGCAGGTTCAGCGCGCGGTAACAGGTTGTTTGATCAAGCAGGCCAGCGGCGGGGGCAGTTTCAACCCCTTCGGTGGTAACAGCTTCCGCCCTTTCAAGACCATACCAGGCCAGGCGGCAGTTGAGCCCGGCAGCCAGGGCAGTTAAAGCCGGATCGTCGGCGCAGAGCAGGGCTGTTCCATCCCTATTCAGGTGGGTCAGAAAACTGTGGTACGCTTGCTGCAGACGGGTATAGTCGTTGTTATAGTGTTCAAGGTGGTCGGCTTCAATTCCGGTGACCACAGCCACCTTGGGATAGTAACGGGTAAAGGAGCTGTCACTTTCATCGGCTTCTGCAACCAGGAAATCGGACGAGCCAAGCCGGGCATTGCTGCCGTAGGCGGGAAAGATGCCGCCGATAATGGCTGTGGGGTCTAAACCGCCTGCTTCCAGCAGCAGGGCGATCATCGCCGTGGTGGTAGTTTTACCGTGTGCCCCGGCAACGGCAATGCCGCAGGAACTATTGAGCAGGGCGGCCAGTAGTTCGGAGCGGTGCCAGAGGGGCAGGCCGCGGCGACCGGCTTCATCAATTTCCGGGTTACTGCCAGCGATGGCGGTTGAATAGATGACCAGTTCGGCCTGGCCCAGATTGGCGGCGCTGTGACCGATAAATACCTGTGCCCCTTCGAGGGTGAGCCGTTCGGTCAGGGCCGATTCTTTCAAATCAGACCCGCTGACCCGGTAACCCTTGGCCAGCAGAATAAAGGCCAGGGCGCTCATCCCGTAGCCGCCAATCCCGACAAAATGCACCTTTTTTACTCGCTCCGGCAAACCCACCACCGCATCCCCCTCACCACCAAAACTAGCCAGGGGACGGTTCTCTGGCTAGTTTTTCTTTACGGTTAAATAACCACCTGAAATTATACCACAGATAGCACCTTCTGCAGCGCA
>CAZCHW010000055.1:0-9179 GCA_964498375.1 uncultured Syntrophomonadaceae bacterium
ATTTTTATAACCACTATTGCCGGGGAGAACTAAAGCCGGTTATTGAAACTGTGGAGCAGGCTGTAGAACAGTGCCATGTTGAAATTACCTGCCTGCTCATTCCCGGTTTAAACGACAGTGCAGGGGAACAGGAGGAGTTAGCCCGCTGGCTGGCCGGCCTTAGTCCTGACCTGGTTTTGCATTATTCCCGTTATTTCCCACAATACAAGTTAAATTTGCCGGCTACTCCGGTTAAGATCCTTGAAAGATCTCTTGACATAGCCCGCCGGTATTTGCACTATGTTTATCCTGGCAACGTAGATTTACCCGGCGCGGCAGATACTTTTTGCCCGCACTGTGCTAATCTGCTCATCATGCGGAACGGATATAAGGTTAAAATTGTCGGGTTAGATAGTGGGCAGTGCAACAATTGCGGAAACAAAGTTAACATAATAATGGCGGATCACTAGGAAAAGGCCACCCTCAATAGTGAACCCGGCTTTATATGCACGTGTGAAAGGGTTGCCGGTCTGGCAGATCTCGGCTAAAATATATGTAAACCTTTATTTAACTTTTCATTTTATTGCAGGGTTTAAGCTAGCATTAAGAGAAATAAATATAGGTTTTAGATCAATTTCAGGTGAATCCGGTTAATTAATATATTACTGCAGAGGACAAATTATTTGTGGCTATCTGGGATAGTATTGTAGCAGCAATTTTACAGTTAAACGTCGAGTGGCTGGATGTAGCAGATATCCTGCTGATGACTTATGTCTTCTACCGCCTTATCCTGATTATCCGTGGAACCAGGGCCGAACAGCTTGTTAAAGGCCTGGTAGTCCTGTTGCTGGCCATGGTGATCAGTGATCAACTTGGGCTAGATGCCCTGAACTGGACCTTAAGACAGACGATGACTGTTGGTTTGATCGCAATTCCTATTGTTTTTCAGCCAGAATTACGGCGAGCCCTTGAACACCTAGGGCGCGGTAAAATTTTTAAAAGCTCCTATTTTAACTGGAGTGATCAAGATGTCGAAAATATGCTCGATGAACTAATCAAGGCGATTCCGGTTCTGGTAAAGAAGAAAATCGGCGCGCTGATTGTAATTGAGCGTAATACCGGGTTAAAGGATTGGATTGATACCGGTATTCCTATTGAAGGAGTTGTCTCCGCTGAACTGCTGGTCAATATCTTTTTCCCCCGCAGCCCCCTGCATGATGGTGCAGTAATAATTCAGGGTAATCAAATAGTTGCTGCAGGCTGTTACCTTCCTTTAACTGAAGCGCCCAACCTGGGCAAGGAACTGGGTACACGGCACCGGGCCGGAATTGGTATTTCCGAAAATTCCGATGCAGTAGCAATTATTGTCTCCGAGGAAACCGGTATAACTTCAGTTGCTTACAACGGTGTTTTAACCCGCTACCTGGATGAAAATAAGTTAAAAAAAGTATTATCAGATCTGCTACTGCCGGAACGTAGCGAAGGTTTCACTATTCTGGGCTGGAGGAGCAATAAGTAACTATGGAGAAATTTTTACGCAGCAATAACCTGGCCCGAGTGATTTCTCTCTTTTTGGCCATTATTCTGTGGCTTTTTGTCACCGGCGATAAAATAACCAGGACAACCCCATCGCGTAAGGTGTGGCAGGATGTTCCCCTGCGCATCGAAAACCTGGATCAGGATTATGTGATTACCGATGTTCCCGAATCTGTTGATATAACCCTGGAAGGGCTTCCTGATGCTTTCGAAGATCTGCCAGTTCAGGAAATCGATGCTTATCTCGACTTGACCGGTAAGGAAGCGGGAAACCACCTGGTCAGGGTGCAGGGCAGTCCGCCACGCGGCCTAACCCTGGTGTTGATCGAGCCTGAACAGGTCAGAGTAGCCATAGAAGCGTACATTAGTGAGGACTTTGAACTTGAAGTCGAATTTGTTGGTGAAGCAGCTTCAGGTTGGACCTTGGCTGATTATACAGTTGAACCGGCAGAGGTTTTAATCGGTGCCCCCGAATCAATTTTTAATCGAATCAACCGGACAGCCCTGTTAATCGACATATCGGGTATGCGCTTGATCGAAAGTGTGGAGTTATCTCCGATTGCCTATGATGAAGACGGAACCCGGGTTAACGGTCTGGTTATTGATCCTTCCCTGATTACCGTACGGCTTGAGTTTGAGAGGGTTGTTGAGCCTGATCTGCCTGAAAACAATACATAATCATGGTTTTGTCACTAAACTGTTTTAAGTTGTAAAGTGAGGAGGTTTTTGATTGGGCAAACTTTTTGGCACTGATGGGATACGTGGTGTGGCCAACAGGGATCTCACCCCTGAGATGGCTTTTCGGATTGGCAGAATAACCGCCTGGCTGCTTGGTCGCGAGCATGCCAACCCGGTTTTTTTGATTGGTCGTGACACTCGCCTTTCCGGGGCGATGCTGGAAGGCTCAATCATGGCCGGTATAACTTCAGCGGGTGGCGAAGTAAAATTGCTTGGAGTAGTATCTACTCCGGCTGTTGCCTACCTGACCAGATTTTACGGGGCCGCGGCAGGAATAGTTATCTCTGCATCGCATAATCCGATTGAAGATAATGGCCTGAAGATTTTTAATGGACAGGGGTTTAAACTGTCCGACGCAATTGAAAATGAAATAGAGTCTTATTATAATAATGAAAATGATCAGTTGCCCCGGCCTGAAGGGACTCGGCTGGGCCAGGCAGTTGTTGACGGAGAAGCTTTGAAAAAGTATATGAAGCACCTGCAGACTACTGCAGCTCCGTTAAACGGTCTGAAACTGGTTGCAGATTGTGCCCACGGCGCGGTCTGCCGGGTAGCAGGCGAATTACTTGTTACACTTGGCGCCGAGGTTTCGATGCTTCATGACGAACCTGATGGATCAAGAATAAATGTCCGCTGCGGCGCGACAGATACAACAGATCTGCAGCGGGTTGTGAGGGAAACTGATGCTTCTCTCGGTCTGGCCTTTGACGGAGATGCAGACAGGTTAATTGCCGTTGATGAAAAGGGTGATATTGTTGATGGCGATGCAGTAATGGCTATATGCGCCCTTGATCTGCTAAGCCAGGGCAAGTTAAATAAAAACACCCTGGTTACCACAGTTATGAGCAACGGTGGCCTGGATATTTTAGCTGAACAAAAAGAAATCCAGGTTATCCGCACCGCCGTCGGTGACCGTTATGTCCTTGAAAAAATGCTGGAAGGTGGCTATAATTTCGGTGGTGAGCAATCAGGCCATGTCATTTTTTCTGATTATGCTACTACAGGAGATGGCCTGTTAACAGCGCTGCAATTGCTCAACGTGATCCAAAAAGAGCAAAAACCGCTCTCTGAATTGTCCTCTATCCTGGAGCGCCTGCCACAGGTGCTGGTTAACCAGAAAGTAGGAACCAAAGAAGGCTGGAGCAAGAACGATAAAATATTAGCAGCAATTGATCATGTAAAAAGTGAACTGGGTCATTACGGACGAGTGCTGGTACGCCCTTCCGGTACGGAACCTAAGATACGGGTTATGCTTGAAGGGCCTCACCCCACAGAAAAACTGGAAGAATATGCAAATGCTCTGGCAGCCGTTATTGCAAATGAGCAGGGGGGCCAGTGAGACTGGTTTATAAAATAGATTTCCGGCCCGGACAGGTGATGAATTGCCAGGGGAGGGGGCTGTATCTCTCCCCTTTGTCATTGTTTCGGTAAAAGCAGGAAACGGGGGTATATTATCAGATGTGTGGAATTGTCGGTTATACCGGTTATCAGGAAGCCTGTACAATTATAGTTGAAGGATTAAAAAAACTGGAGTACCGTGGTTACGATTCGGCCGGGCTGGCGTTGCAGGCGGACGATTCACTAACTACGACAAAAACGGCAGGTTCTGTGGCCGCCCTGGAGGCTTTGCTTGAGCATCGATCCCACCAGGGGCAGACTGGTATCGGGCATACCCGTTGGGCTACCCATGGGAAACCCAGTAATGAAAATGCTCATCCCCATAGCAGTTGCTGCGGGGAAATTGCGCTTATACATAATGGAATTATTGAAAATTATAATATACTGAAAAACCGGCTGTGCAGCGAAGGAAAACATCACTTTCAATCTGAAACAGATACCGAGGTTTTGGCCCACCTGATTGAAGATTATTATGACGGGGACCTGCTTGCCGCTGTGCGGCAGGCTCTGGCCGAAGTTAAAGGTTCGTACGGACTGGTGGTGATCAGTGCTGCAGAGCCGGGGCGCATAGTGTGTGCCCGTCAGGACAGCCCCCTGGTAATAGGAGTCGGGGAAAGGGAAAACTTTGTTGCTTCAGATATTCCGGCCCTGCTTGCGCATACCCGGCAGGCCCTGATCATGGAAGATGGCGAAATAGCATCTCTAACTGCTGACCGGGTTGAACTGTTCAACAGCGCCGGAGATCCAGTCGACCGGGCTGCACTGGAAATAACCTGGGATATTGAAGCAGCAGAAAAAGGCGGCTATGAACACTTTATGCTGAAAGAAATTATGGAACAGCCGGCAGCGGTAAAAGAAACGCTTCGCCAGCGCATTGATCATCAAGCCGGGCAGGTTATTCTGGAGGAAATCGGAATTGCTGTGGACGAATTAATCCGGTTGGAAAAAATATATATCGTTGCCTGTGGAACAGCATATCATGCCGGGTTGCTGGGAAAGGCAGTGATAGAAAAGCTATCAGGAATATCTGTAGAGGTAGATGTGGCCTCTGAGTTTCGCTATCGGGATCCGCTGCTGGGTAAAAATCAGCTGCTGATTGTGATCAGCCAATCAGGCGAAACTGCCGATACCCTGGCGGCTTTGCGCCTGGCCCGACGCCAGGGGGTACCGGTGTTGGCAATAACCAACGTGGTAGGCAGCTCAGTTGCACGGGAGGCAGATCATGTTCTATATACCTGGGCTGGTCCCGAAATTGCTGTGGCGTCTACAAAAGCTTATTTGACTCAGCTGGTGGCTCTTTATTTGCTGGCCCTTTACCTGGGTAACAAACGCAGCTTTATCAAGCAGGATAAGATTGCAGCCCTGGTTAAAGCCCTGGCTGAATTGCCCATCCTGTTGCAGCAGGTGCTGAACAGGGATAAACTTGAAAAACTAAAAGATTATTGTCATCACCTTGCCGCCTGGGAAAATGCCTTCTTTATCGGGCGGAACCTCGATTACCCCGTTGCCATGGAGGGAGCATTGAAGCTGAAGGAAATCTCATACATTCATGCTGAAGCCTATGCTGCCGGAGAGCTTAAGCATGGCCCCCTGGCCTTAATCATAGAAGGAATTCCGGTTATTGCCCTGCTCACCCAGCAGAAAATTCTGGACAAAACTTTGAGCAACCTCGAGGAAATTAAAGCCCGGGGAGGCACTGTCTTCATAATAATCCGTGAAGATTTTAATCATCTGCTTACACTTGATGAAGCAACTTTTAGTCTTCCTCCGGTCGAAGACATCCTTGCACCTGTATTAAGTGTGGTGCCAACCCAGCTGATCGCCTATTACGCGGCAATTGCCCGCGGCAGTTCGGTTGATAAGCCGCGCAACCTGGCAAAAAGCGTTACAGTAGAGTAAGCCCTAAACGATAGGGCGTAATATTTAAAATTACTTACTCCAGTGGCGGCAGGAAAAGCTGAAAGGTGGTACTAATGAAGATTTTAAATCACCTGGCGCTGATAAAAAAGAAACTGTTCAAGAACCAGGCGGGTACAGGTAAAATCGGTGTTCTTGCCTGGCTGCTCTTCCTCGTTTGCGGTATAATCTACCTGATTGTATCAATTCGTGATCGCGATCCATTAATGATAACCGGCAGCATCTGTTTTGTTATTGCGGTTATATTATTTCTGTTGCCGGAGGGAGAAAAAGAAGGATAAAGGAGAATTTTATGAGTGAAAATAACAATCTTGATTTAAAAACAAATTTTATCTATACGATGATCAAAGAAGATATCGATAAGGGTCTCCTGAATGGCAGCTCTGTACACACCAGGTTTCCCCCGGAGCCGAACGGATATCTGCATATTGGACATGCAAAGGCAGTTCTGCTGAATTACGGGATTGCCCGCGATTTTAAAGGGCTGTTCAACCTGCGGTTTGATGATACCAACCCGATTAAAGAAGAACAGGAATTTGTTGATTCAATTATTGAGGACTTGCGCTGGCTCGGCGCCGACTGGGATGACCGGCTCTTTTTTACTTCCGACTACTTCGAAACGAAATATGAGTTCGCTCTGCGTTTGATCAAGGCCGAACGGGCTTACGTTTGTGATTTAAGCCCTGAAGAAATTCGCGAGTACAGGGGAACATTAACCGAACCGGGCAAAGAAAGTCCCTACCGCAACCGTTCAGTAGAAGAAAATCTTGAGTTTTTCACGCGGATGCGCCGCGGAGAGTTTCCTAACGGCAGCCGGGTGCTGAGAGCTAAAATTGATATGGACTCTGGGAATTTGAATATGCGTGACCCTGTCCTTTACCGGATTCTTCACGCTGCGCACCACCGCACTGGTGACCAATGGTGTATTTACCCGATGTATGATTTTGATCATCCCTTCTCAGACGCTCTCGAGGGAATAACTCATTCGCTTTGTTCAATTGAGTACACCGATCACCGTCCACTCTACGACTGGATTGTTGATAATGCTCTCGATTTAATGCCCGAGGTAATTAAATTCCGCTCTCGCCAGACAGAATTTGCCCGTTTGAACATGACCTACACGGTAATGAGCAAGCGAAAGCTCAGGCGTCTGGTTGAAGAAGGTCATGTTGACGGCTGGAACGACCCGCGTATGCCGACTATTGCCGGTTTACGGCGCCGTGGAGTTACCCCTCAGGCAATTGCAGAATTTCAGAATAAAGTTGGTGTATCAAGGGCCGACAGCACTGTTGACTTGGCTCTATTCGATCATTGCATCCGCCAGGATCTTGAAACCAGGGCTTCCCGTTTGATGGCTGTTCTTGACCCGGTTAAAATGGTGATAACTAACTGGCCAACCGGCGAAACCGAAATGGTAGAGATGGAAAACATGCCTGGCGATGAAAGCGCCGGTATCCGCCAGGTTCCCTTTAGTGGTGAGGTCTATATTGAGCGGGACGATTTTATGGAAGACCCGCCAAAAAAATTCTTCCGCCTCGCTCCCGGCCGGGAAGTGCGCTTGAAAGGAGCATATATAGTCCGCTGTGATGAAGTGATTAAAGATTCACAGGGGAATGTAGTTGAACTTCGCTGCAGCTATGATCCACGCACCAGGAGCAATAACGATACGAGCGGTAAAAAAGTGAAGGGGGTTATTCACTGGGTTTCAGTGAAGCATGCCTGCAGGATTATGGTAAACCTGTATGATCCTCTTTTTACGGTGGAAAACCCGGAGGAAGATGACGAACTCGATTTTACCGGCCATATCAACAGCCAATCTCTGACAGTATGCTGTAATGTGCCAGCGGAACCGGCCATCAAAGAAGCAGAACCGGGCAGCCGTTTCCAGTTTTTGCGTAAAGGCTATTTTTACTTCGACCCTGTCTCTGCAGATAGCAACCAGCCGGTTTACAATCGTATTGTGGCGCTGCGCGACAGCTGGGCCAAGGCCAGAAAGTAGCGTAGCATGCTTTTTAAATAAAAAGTAGTATATAGCGGCTATATATAAAATATTTCTATGTTATAATCAATATAGCGCAAAAAATTAAAATAATTTTAGTGAAGTAAAAATAAACTAAAACAGCGAAAGGATCTGTATTACATGGCAAAGTATGATCTTATCATTCGTGGTGGTCAGGTTGTTTTTCCTGACGATATTCTTACAGCTGACATTGCCGTCAAAGATGAAAAAATTGCAGCCATAGCAAGACCAGGTGAACTGGGTGATGCCGCTTCTGTAATTGACGCAACCGGTTTAACCGTGCTGGCCGGTATAATTGATCCGCATGTGCACATGCGCGATCCGGGTTCAAATGACCGGGAAGATTTTATTACCGGAACTATGAGCGCAGCTGCCGGGGGAGTAACAACGGTTCTTGATCACCCCAACACAATCCCCTCAATCAGCTGTGTGGAAAACCTGCATGCCAAGCGCGACCTGTTATCAGGGCGTTCACACGTAGACTTCGGGCTTTACGGCGCTGCTGGGGCGGGTAATTTGGAGGATATCGCTAAACTGGCTGAAGCCGGTGCAGTTGCTTTTAAAACTTTTTTGCATGGCGCTCCTGCAGGCCGGGAACAGGAATTTGTCGGGCTCTGTGCAACAGATGATGGAGAGCTCTACAGCGTTCTGACTACAATTGCCAAAACCGGGCTGATGTCAATTATTCATGCTGAAAACGATTCGATTATCAACAGCCTGATCGCCAAACTTAAAAGTGAAGGAGACATTCTTGGTGATGCCCACGAGCGTTCACGCCCTGTTGCAACCGAAATGGAAGCGGTTGGCCGTGTAGCAATTCTTGGCGAAGCAGTTGGTGCAAGAGTTAATGTCGCTCACCTCAGTTCAGGTTCTGCAGCAGCAATGATTCGTATGTTCAGGGATAATGGCTACTCGCTTACCGTGGAAACCTGCCCGCAATACCTCTTTGCTACTGTGGAAAGCTTAAATAAGTACGGCCCCTATGCTAAAATAAATCCTCCGCTGCGTTCGCAGGAAGAACAGGACTTGCTCTGGGAACATGTGCGCAAAGGAACGATTGACATGATCGGCAGCGACCATGCTCCGCATCGCCCGGCCGATAAAGAAAAAGGTAAGGAAGATATTTTTACCGCCGGATCCGGGTTGCCAGGTATTGAAACAATGCTGCCGCTCTTCTTAACCGCGGTTAATCAGGGCAAGCTTGATCTTAACCGGCTGACCAGAATTATGTCTCTGAACAGTGCGCGCAACTATGGGCTCTACCCGCGTAAAGGGGTAATTCGCCCCGGTTCCGACGCTGATTTTGTCCTGGTTGATCTGGAGCAAAGCTACAGATTCGAAAAAGAAAAGCTCTACACCAAGCAGCGGGAACAAGCCCTGCTCTTTGATGGTTTTGAAGCAAAAGGGTGCCCGGTGATGACCATTATTCGAGGGCACAAGGTAATGGAAAAAGGCAAAATACTTGTGGAACCCGGTTTTGGAAAATACCTGACCGGACCGCGTTACAGGGGTTAAATTCCGGTAATTTTGCACAAAAACAAAAAGACGTGCTATGAAAAGTAAAGAGTAAGTTTTCATCTGTTCTTTGACA
>CAZCHW010000056.1:0-553 GCA_964498375.1 uncultured Syntrophomonadaceae bacterium
GGGCATGGTTACGGCATTAGCGCTGCTATTCATGCCAGCGGCAGCCTGGTTTTCGATAAAAATTTTAGAGGCGCTGCCGCTCTGGCCAGGTTGGAACTTGATGGCCGAATCTCAATATTTAGCGGTGAACAGGATTACGGGCAGGGTGCCCATGCCACCTTTGCCCTGATTGCAGCCCGGGAGCTTGGTTTAAGCCCGGATCTTGTTACGGTATATTCACGCGATACCCTTTCGGCACCGCATTCACTTGGCGCCCTTGGAATGCGTCAGACGACAATTGGCGGTAAAGCCGTTCAACTGGCTGCTGAAAAGCTGCGAGAATTAATTGTGCAAACCGCATCCGACCTGGTTGAAGAGCCAGTTGTGATGGAGGATGGCACTGTAAGAAGTGCTTCCGGCAGAGTTGTAGAGCTGCCACTGGTAGCCTACCACCATCACAGCCTTACCTGCGGATTGAACCTGATTGGTGAAGGCCGCTATGTACCTTCACCTAGTGAATACGATGAATCTGGCTATGGCAATATTGCTGTCACCTATGCCTTTGCCGCTCACG
>CAZCHW010000056.1:563-9156 GCA_964498375.1 uncultured Syntrophomonadaceae bacterium
GGACTACCGGCGAAGTGAAGTTGCTTAAAATTGCGGCTGCCCATGATTCGGGAAATATTATCAACCGGATTTCTGCCGTCGGCCAGGTTTTTGGCGGAGTAACCCAGGGCCTCAGCATGAGCAGCTACGAGGGTTATCTTTTTGACGGAGGCAGGGTGGCCAACGCTTCCCTTGCCGACTACCGGATTCCAACCTCGCTTGATGTGCCCGATATCGCTCCGCTCTTTATAGAACATGAAGATCCGGAAGGACCCTTCGGGGCCAAAGGGCTGGGAGAAATTGTGCAAATTCCGGTAATCGGAGCTGTTGCCAATGCCGTGGCCGATGCTGCCGGGGTCAGGGTAACCGACCTGCCGATTACAGCCGAGAAAGTATACCAGGCCCTTACCGGATGGGAGTGTGAATGATGAGTTACATAAAAGTGAAAACATTACAGGAAGCGCAAGACCTGCTCAATGAACTGGCACCACAGGTTCAGGTAATTGCCGGAGGAACCGATTTGTTTTTACAAGAGAAGCCCGAGCACCTGATCGACATCAGCGCTCTTAGTGAACTGAAGAAAATAAATGAAAAAGATGGGCTGCTTGAAGTTGGATCTGCGGTGACACATTCCATGGCCGGTGCATCCAGCCTGTTGTTAAATAAAGCAACAGCCTTGAGCGAAGCTTGTTTGCAGGTTGGCTCACCCCAGGTGCGTAACGTTGGCACCCTGGGCGGCAATGTGATCAATGCTGCTCCTGCTGCCGATGCGGCGGTAGCCCTTGCTGCACTCGGAGCAGAAGCCCTGTTGGCAGACAGGTCTGGTAATATGCGGACGGTTGCTTTAGACCAACTATACTCCGGGTTTAACTGTTCAGCCGTTGACTGCAGCAGTGACATTCTGGTTAAGTTTGTTTTCCCATTCTGTGGTACCGGCGAAGGTTCTGCATTTGCCCGTTTTGCCGCCCGCCGGGCTCTGGCCCTGCCCATGGCCAATACAGCAGTCCGGATCAAAATTGAAGATGGTCTGATTGCCCGCGTAGCAGTTGTTGCAGCCCCGGTTAAGCCGGCTCCAACCAGGTTTGATCAAACAGAGACCTTTCTCACCGGGCAGCCGGCAACTGAAGAGACCTGGCTAAAGGCAGAAGCATGCGCCTCTGAAGAAGCCCAGGTAAGGGGCAGCTTACTGCGCTGTTCAGCCGATTACCGCAGGCATTTAATCGGAGTTTTGGTCGCAAGGGCATTGCGCACTGCTGCAGAGCGTGCCCTGGCTGGAAAGGATGTGCTTTAGTGATGGAAAAAGAAACAATTCGCTTTAACTTAAACGGAGAAGATATTGAAGTACATACCGACCCCGCAGGCAGCTTGCTCAACCTGCTGCGTGATCAACTTGGTCTGACCGGCACTAAAGCTGGTTGCGGCCAGGGGGAATGCGGAGCCTGTACCGTGCTCTTGGATGGCCAGGCGGTTAATTCTTGCCTGATTCCTGCCGGTAAAGTGGCCGGTTCTGAAGTAGTTACAATAGAGGCGCTTTCAGCGGACGGAAAACCGGATTTTGTCCAGGAATCTTTTGTCGAAAAAGGCGCGGTGCAGTGCGGCTTTTGCACTCCGGGTATGATAATGAGTACGCACGCTTTACTCAAGCAAAATTCAAGGCCAGACCCTGAAGATGCAAAAAGAGCTATTTCGGGCAACCTTTGCCGCTGCACTGGTTACAAACAAATTGAAGAAGCAATTCTGCTGGCTGCTAAAAAGCTAAAGGACTAACTTGTCCTTTGGTTTTCTATATACCGGAGGCTACTTAGGAGGCATAACCTGATGCATGTAAACAAAAAAGCATACACATCTCTGGGCCTGAATATTATGACCGACGACCAGGTTGAGCGAATTCACAACGGCACCCTGCAGACCCTGGAGAGAGTGGGTGTAAAAGTTTTTGAACCTGAAGCACTGGAGCTACTGCGCGCGGCAGGAGCGCGGATTGAAGGCAACCTGGTAAAAATACCGCCCTGGATGCTGGAAGATGCTTTGCACTCGGCACCCAAAAGAGTAGCCCTGGCCAACCGTGACGGTTCAGCGGCCATGAACCTGGAAAAGGGTCGTATTTACTACGGAGCCGGTTCTGAGGTTCCCTTCACCATCGACCTCGATAGCGGTCAACGCCGTAAAGTGCTGAAAAGAGATGTTTGCAATTCTTCCAGGCTGATTGATTCACTTGAACATATTGATTTCGCCATGTCGCTCGGTTTGATTTCTGATGTTGAAGTAAAATATTCAGATGTTCACCAGTTTGAAGCGATGCTGCTTAATACTAACAAGCCGATTCTTTTTACCTGCTACGACCGTCGTAACTTGGACAGCATTATTGAGATGGCCTCTCTTGCGTCGGGTAGTCAGGATAAACTGCGTCAGAAATCGAGCATCGCACTATATGCCGAACCTACATCCCCGCTGGTTCATTCGCGCGATGCCCTGGAGAAAACTTTAACCTGCGCTGCCGAAGAAATACCGCTTATTTACGCCACTACGCCCATGCTGGGCGCTACCGGCCCGGTAACAGTAGCCGGATCTTTAGTTGTGGCCAATGCCGAAATACTGTCCGGCCTGGTTATTCATCAGTTAAAATCTAAGGGGGCCCCTTTTATTTACGGTGGTGGCATTCCCCCAATGCATATGGGCACATCGATCTGTTCATACGGTGGCCCCGAGCGAGACCGTGGCTGCATTGCCCTGGTCAGGCTTTCCCAGTATTACAACCTGCCCTCCTTTACTACAGCGGGCTGTACCGATGCCCACACCTTCGATCAGCAGGCCGGTATGGAAGCGGGCTTCAACATCGCCGTGGCCGGTCTTGCCGGGGGCAATCTTATTCACGACCTCGGTTACATGGGGGTGGGGATGATTTCCTGCCTCGAATACCTGCTGCTTTGCAACGAAGCGGTAGGTGCAGCAAAAAAGCTGATCCGCGGTATAGATGTAGATGAAGAACATCTTGCCCTTGATTTAATTGAAAAAGTTGGCCCGGGCGGACACTACCTGGCTGAAGAGCATACCATGAAGCACTTCCGCAGTGAACTTTATTTTCCCGAAGTGCTAAACCGTCGCAATTACGACAGCTGGCTGGCCGAAGGCGGCAAAACATTTTACGAGGAAGCTAATGTCAGGGTGAAATATTTACTGGAAAACCATTCTGCAGGCGGCTTATCCCCGGAAACGACTCTGTTCATCAAAGATGCAGTTAGCAGGCTTGTCCGGGAAGGCTGATCGCAAATAGAAAAGTTGGCCGATGTTGTCGGAATACCAATGCCGGTAACTTAGGCAATGGCCGATTTGACTGCTGTTGAAAATATCCGGGAGGTGTTGCATTGATTAACTGTACTAATTTTAATAAGCGCATGGGATTGGTAAATCTAACTGCCGATCAGATGGAACAGCTTCATCTGGCGACCTTTGATATATTAGAGCAGGTGGGGGTAAAGATCTGCGAGCCCGAAGCGCTTCAGTTACTGGCTGATGCCGGGGCTATAGTCAGCGGCAACCTGGTTAAGATTCACCCCTGGATGGTCCAGCAGGCCCTGCAGACGACACCCTGCAAAATTGCTGTTTATAACCGCAGCGGCAAAAGGGCGATGACCCTTGAGAAGGGGAAAATTTATTACGGTACAGGGTCTGACACTCCTTATGTTATTGATATTGATACAGGTAAACGTAGGCGTTCGGTCAAACAGGATACAATAAATGCAACCAGGGTTACTGATGCCTTGGAACACCTTGATTTTGTAATGTCTATGGCTCAGGCTTCAGATGTTCCCCAGCTGCGCTCGGATCGTTATCACTTTGAAGCAATGACTTTAAACACAACCAAGCCGATAGTCTTTGATGCTCATGATCGCCAGGGTTTGCTTGATATAATCAGGATGGCTGCCCTGGCAGCCGGGAGCCGTCAGGCACTGGCTGAACGCCCTTATATTGTTCACTACTCTGAGCCGACTTCACCGCTGGTGCACAGCAAGAATTCACTGGAAAAGCTTTTAACGGCGGCAGAAGAAAGGATTCCCCTGATCTATGTTCCCGCAGTGATGTGCGGGGCTACCGGGCCGGTAACAACAGCCGGTTCACTGGTAGTTGCAAATGCGGAGATTTTGTCGGGACTGGTTACCCACCAGCTTAAATCCAGGGGTGCTCCCTTCATTTACGGTGGTGGAACGCCTCCGCTGAATATGACTACAACTGTCTGTTCCTACGGAGACCCCCAGGGATTCCTCGGTTGTGCCTCCCTGGTTCAGATGGCCAAGTTTTATAACCTGCCTTCATTTACCACCGCCGGCTGCACCGATGCCCAGAGTTTTGACCAACAGGCCGCTATGGAAATTGGGTTTAACCTGCTTCTTTCAGCGCTGGCCGGGGGAAACCTGATTCATGACATTGGCTATCTCGGCGCCGGTATGGCTACTTCGCTGGAACAGGTAGTGCTGTGCCATGAAGGAATAGGCGCAATAAAATATATGAATCGCGGGGTAGAAATTAATTCCAACACCCTTGCCCTGGAAGTTATTGAAAGAGTCGGCCCGGGGGGCGAATATCTGACCGACCAGCATACCATGGATAATTTCCGTTCAGAAATGCATTTCACCAAATTGTTTAACCGCAACAATTATGAGAACTGGGTAGCTGCAGGCAGCAAGGATTTCGGGGTCAATGCCAATGCCTTAGTCCATGAAATTCTACGGTGGCACGAGATCCCTCAACTCGAGCCGGAGATAGAACAGGAAATTAAGGCAATCGCAGCCGGGGCAGGGGATAGTGAATAACTGGCTTGACAGTCAATTGCTTGTTATAATATAACTCAGCAGTTGCAAAGGAGTTGTATCCTGATGTTAAAAGAATTATCCCTCGAAGTTTTTGTTCGTGAAGTCGCTACAGCTACACCGGCCCCCAGCAGCGGATCGGTGGCTGCATTGGCCGGTGCCCAGGCTGCCGGTTTATTGTCCATGTATTGTAACGTCAGTCAGGATCGGGAACGCCTTGGAGATTCGGTAGATCAAATCCAGAAAACCGGTGAAGAGGCTCGTTATTTAATGAACCGCCAGCTGGAAATGGTTGATGAAGATACCGTGGCTTTTAACCAGGTGATGGAAGCATTTCGGACTGAAAAAACCCAGCTTGCTAATCGGCAAGTTCGCGATGCTGAAATTGTCGAAACCGTTGGTAATGCTGCCGAAATCACCCTGCAGTCAGCCCGGGGAGCCTTGCGCACCCTGTTTTTAATCAGTGAAGTGGCCTGCAAGGGGAATCCTTCTGCTTTGACAGATCTTGGGCTGGCCAATTTACAGGCTATCGCTTGTCTGACCGGATCTTACTATAACATCCTGGCTAACCTTGCTTTGTTGAAAAACCGTGGAAACGCTGCGGTAATCAGTCGCGAAGCTGAGGAAATTTTAAACCAGGGCCAGGAATTATTCCGGCTAAACCAGGAGAATATTGAGGAAAAACTCCAGGCTCCGTAAGCCGGCTCACCGTTCATCACCAAAGCCCGTGCTTCTCTGAATTTCTGCAGTTAAATGAACATTTCGCCGCCAACATTAATAAATTGTGGCGGCGTTTATCTTGCAGTGTATCGCATTGCAGAAAAGTTGCAGTCTCCATGATATAATAATGAACATACCGGTACTGCAGATGCCGGCATGGATACTCTATTTACCGAATAGGAGGCAACAGATATGGATCTTGTTAAGGATATAATGACAACTGATGTGATTACCGTGGCAACGGGCGATTCGGTTGAGCTGTGTGCCAAATTAATGCAGGAAAATAATATCAGTGGGTTGCCGGTACTTGATGAAGCCGGACGGGTTGCCGGTATAGTAACCGAAGGTGATCTGATTCGACGGGCTTCAAGGATCAAGGCGCCCGGATACCTGGAAATACTCGGTGGATTAATATACCTGGGCAGCCCGAAAAAGTTTGTCGATGAGCTCCAGCGGGCCATGTCCCTGGAGGCGGGCCAAATGATGAGCAAAAATGTCATTTCTGTTAAACCTGATGACAGTGTGGAAAAAGCAGCAACCCTGATGGTCGAAAAAAATATCAGCCGCCTGCCGGTAATTGATGAAAGCAGTAAGCTGGTCGGCATATTGTCCAGACGCGATATTATGTACTGTCTCTATAATTCACGTGATTAAAATATTTTACAGTTAGTTGGAGGGTTTGGTTTGACTAATAGATATAAAATAGTTTTTTTAATGTTTCTCGCGGCGGCCATCCTGGCCGTTATCTTTCTACCCGGCTCAGATTATTTTGCATCCCCCGAGGACCCAGGGACTGAAACCGGACAGGATCCATTTGCGCCCACGGAAGAGCCTTTCAGGGCTTTTGTCGAGGCAAGACGGGCTGGAACCCCGATTGTTTTAGAATTTTACGCTCGCTGGTGAAGTGCCTGTGTGGCGATGGAGCCCGTGGTGCTGGCTCTAAAAGAATATTATGGCGATCGTGTCGCCTTTATTATTGCTGATCTTGATCACCCGCAGGCCGCTTTATTCCTGGAGGAATTTGATGTATACTACATTCCCGATTTTTATTTCATCGACGGCAATGGCCTGATTGTTACCCGTGAAGCAGGCGTTTTTTCCTTTGAAGAGATGGTCCAGATAATTGATCCTCTGGCCGGTGAAGCCGTGGAAGAAGAGACTGCCCTGACCGGGTTAGACCGTTTCATTTCAGAAACCATACCGGCAGTGATTGGCCGGCGGTCGGCAATTACCCTTTTATTTGTTTTTATCGGTGGTTTACTTACCAGTATCAGCCCCTGTATTCTTACAATGATTCCGCTTCTGGTTGGCTATATCGGCGGTTATGGTACAGGGAGTAAAACACGGGGTTTTTTCCTTTCACTGTTTTTCGTTGCTGGAATGGCGCTAACCTTTGCAGCTTTTGGTTTTATTGCTGCCTATTTTGGTCGTGTTTTTGGAGAAATCGGGTCCGGGTGGTATTACCTGCTTGCTGCTGTAGCCTTAATCATGGGACTGCAGCTGGTGGGTCTATTAAATTTTACCCTGCCTGGTTTGAAAAATATTCCTGTAAAAAAAGCCGGCCTTGGAGGGGCACTGATTATGGGTTTGTTTTTTGGCCTGGTGGCATCACCCTGTGCAACCCCTGTTCTGGCAGTAATAATAACCTACGCGGCAGTACAAGCCGAACCGGTTTACGGCAGCGCCCTGCTGTTTATTTACGGTTTGGGGCATGGATTGCCTCTGCTGGCAGCCGGCACGTTTACCGGCTTGGCCCGCAGTATGCCTAAAATTAACAAATATACTTACTATCTCAGCTTTATCAGTGGGATCATGTTAATTATCGTCGGTCTTTACCTGTTGTACTGGATCAGGTTAAGCAGTTAAAAAAACTATTCTGATTTTTTGACAGGAAACAGCCTCTTTCCGGAGAATTATAACAACTACTATCTAAAACCTGGGGGAGGTATTCCGATATGGAAGTAAATATTCTGATCGGTGGAGCAGCCGGGCAGGGAATGGATACAATTATGAACCTGCTCGGTAAAGCCCTGGTCAGGGAAGGGCATGAGATAATCTATACAAAGGATTACATGTCCCGGGTCCGGGGCGGGCACAATTTTTCCCGCCTGCGTATTGGTCCAGAAACCCCCTGGACCACGGTTGAAACAGTTGATATCCTGGTTGCCCTTAATGAAGAAACCTATGCAATCCATCATGAAAACCTGGCCCCTTCCGGCCGCATCATTTATGATCCCGGGCAATTTGATTTACCTGCCTCTGAAGACCGGGCCATACCGGTTAAATTGCGCGATCTGGCTCGTGAAGCAGGCGGGGCAATTATGGCAAACACCGTTGCTGTCGGAGCCCTTTTGGTTTTACTTGGCTTGGCAACGGATAAAGTTGAACAGCTGCTTGATGAAACATTCTCCGGAAAAGAAGGGGTGCCGGAACAGAACCGGACTGCCCTAAAAGCAGGCTACAGGGAAGCCGCCTCTCATTGCAGCGCCTGTTTTCCCTTGCCGCGTAAAGAAAATAAATTAAGAAGATTATTTATTGACGGCAACCAGCTCCTGGGCATGTCCGCCCTGGCCAGTGGTTGCCGCTTTTTATCTGCCTACCCGATGACTCCGGCAACCGGGATCATGAATTATCTGGCTGCCAAGAGCAAGGATAACCCTGTAGTGGTTGAACAGGCCGAAGATGAAATTGCTGCAATAAACATGGCCCTGGGTGCTTCTTATGCCGGGGTAAGGGCACTCACCTGCACTTCCGGCGGGGGTTTTTCTTTAATGGTTGAAGGTCTGTCCCTGGCGGGAATGACTGAAACACCGCTGGTGATTATTGTAGCCATGCGGCCTGGCCCGGCAACAGGACTTCCCACCCGTACTGAACAGGGTGATCTGCAGTTTGTTATCCATGCCGGGCATGGAGAATTTCCCAGGGCGGTGCTCAGCGCCACTTCTCACGAAGATGCCTTTTATCGTCTCAACAAGGCCTTTGAATTGGCCGATCAGTTTCAAACACCGGTTATCTTTCTTTCCGATCAGCATTTTGCCGATACTCACAGGGCTCTGGAACCCTTTGATTTTAATCGTCTCAGCTAT
>CAZCHW010000057.1:0-9156 GCA_964498375.1 uncultured Syntrophomonadaceae bacterium
GAAACCGCTTAACAGGTCTGCAAGCCCTAAAAAAATGGGTATTAGGACAGATATAACAACAAAAGGTGCAACCGTTACAAAGAGAAACCTGCCTTTACTTAGCTTTTCTGTTGTAAAGACAAAACCTCCCCATGGTTTAATGCCAAAATAGGTTTTTTCAGATTTAAAGAAATTTGGGATAAACAGCAAATGAATGATTTCGTGAAAAATTATAAAGAGATACATATAGACAATATAGTCAATCCTGATAGTAAAAGTCCATGAGCCGGAAAAAAGCAAACTTACAATTGTTTGGGGGTATGACGGTTTTATAAGAAATAATATTAGGTAACAGATCGAAGAATTAATAATCATAAAAGGAATGGAGAACAAGAAGGCAAAAAACAAATTTGAAGGTTCCTTTATTTTTTTCCATTCATTAGTTAGCAGTACTTTTCGAAGCTCCGAATCAGGTTGAGGAATATTTCTTATGAATTTCATTAGCCTATTTCATTCCTTAGACTTCTTTTTCATTACGTCCCAGCTATTCAACATTTTCACCTGTTAATTATATCATCTTAATTTCAGGTGTTGTAGTTAAGATAGTGCTCTTTATTTTTCTTGTGCCTGGTGAGTTTCTATAAATGATGTTTAGATGGGCCAGGTTATAGTTTGTCGTTGATGCCGGTATTATTTAAATGTAAAATAAGACTAGTGGTCTATATGAAACACTGGAAGGGGTGCTCTACGAATTATGCCTACTCAGCACAGCGAAAATGGGTGTAAGTGGATGTCTCCACAACTTTGAAAGCTCCACTACAAACGACTTAAACCGCAGGCATGAATTGGTGTATATATTAAAGTGCAATTAAAAGGCGTGAAATTTATTTACAATTTATACACAGGAGGGGAAGATGAAAATACTAAAAATAATTGGCCTTATTATAATAGTTATTTTGGCATTAGCAGCTATATTGTTGGCTGCTGCTTTTATTTATCACAAAAACCAATTAGGGAAAGAAGCTGAAGAATTCCCACCACCGGGGATTATGGTTGAGGTCAATAATTATGACATGCATGTATACGCTGAAGGTACAGGGAATATGACCATTGTTTTTATGGCCGGCCACGGCACCAGCAATCCTACCCTTGATTTTAAACCTCTGTGGGCGAAGATGACAGATAAATATAGGATTGCCGTAGTAGAAAAATCAGGATATGGGTGGAGCGAGAGATCAGATAGCCCGAGAGATATCGATACTATGCTTGAGGAAACACGAAAAGCACTTGAGCTAGCGGGAGAGACTGGACCATATGTGCTTTTTCCACATTCCATGTCAGGTTTAGAAGCAATCTATTGGGCGCAAAAATACCCTGATGAAGTAAAAGCTATTGTAGGGCTTGATCCAACTACGCCTGAAAGTGTTGACCGTATCCCGGAACCTAATAAAACCCAGCTCTATCTGATGTATTTTATATCGAGATTAGGCCTGTCCAGATTTATGCCTGAATCTGAAATAGGAGATCATCTGCCCCTGATGAAGTCAGAGGAATTGGCTGGGGAAGATAAAAAACAGTATTTAGCAGTTTTTTATAAAAGTGCCTTCACTAAAGATATGCTGAGAGAAATTGATTACTTAAAAGATAATGCCCAAACTGTGTCAGAAAATAAAAAGCCAATAAATACACCGATGTATTTTTTTATTTCTGAGGGTCAAGAATTGAGCGTCATCGGTTGGAAAGACGCACTGACTGATTTTCTCTCTGAGATCACAATTGGCAAGTATCAGCAGCTTGATACCGGCCATTATGTTCATTATGAGAAAGCGGACATCATTGCTGAAGAGGCTATAGCTTTTTTGGAAGAGATAAAATAAATATTACAAGAAAGACATGATAGAATCGCAAGCATTATAAGTGGTAGCACTCCGGCCGCCGTTACCGTGATATTCTCGAATTTGATCCCTGGCAAAAAGACCGGTCTAATGATGCTGAAAAGGTGACATGCATTGGTTAAACTATTAGTTCTGATCGAAAGATGTTTTTATACACAACTTAAGACTTGTCTGTGATTTTGACATATGAAGCCCGATAATGTATATTTACTTCAGCAAAACTTTGTATCAGTATTTTCGTATGCGCACTAAGAAGGTAGACAGCATGATATCAAGCAATAAAAACAAGTCATATTTTATTTTACTTAAGCTAAGCCTTATTATTTCTATAATTGTTGCATTTATCCCGGTGTCTGCTTTTGCAGAAGATACAGATGATGCCAGTGCCATTGAAGCAAGCGCTTCTACAAGCTGCGATTTAGCTTCTTCTTCAGAGCTGATTGTTTCGGACGGATCAGCCCCTACCAATAGTTCTGCCGACTCAACTCAAGGCGATTCAGATTCAGCTAATTCTGGTTACGGAACTTCTTTTACTTCAGGGGAGTACGACAATGAAGATGTCTTTAATGAATTTTCCAGCACCCCTGACTCAGCACTCATAACCACTACCTCTGAACCAGGAGACATTGACATCGAGAGCAGTGACACTGATACAGATTCGTCAGATATCTCTCAAAACACCGGCAATAATGCCACTACCCCTGCTGACGAAACCGTTACTGCAGATTATTGTGAAGCAGTACCACCACAGGATACATCGGATAACATGGAAACATCCACTTCTGATGGCGTGGGTGAGCCGGGATCAGGCAATGACAACCAGGCTGCCGGTGAAGATTTGGATAACACCTGCAGTCCCGAACAAGAACCTTCAGCACCACCAGCAGTTGAAAACACGACAGACTCACCCCGCTACTTTCAGGTAGAGCAGGTTTCGATGAGCCCGCTTTTGCAGCCCGGCAATATTATTGAGCTTGTCTCCGCAGACTATACCGACGGCGATCTGGTGGTGGCCCAAATGGCTGACGACAGTTACGTGGTAAAAATGCTCGATGGCGATGAGCTGGTCTCATTGAATGCTGGCACAAGCTACAGCGCAGCCGACCTGACTATCCTGGGTGCAGCAGCAACAAGCTCCCTTACGGCTGCTGATTTGGAAGCAAGCGGGTTGCCCTGGAGTATTGCGTTAGCCACAACTGCAGTTATGCCAGGCGGATCAGGCACTCCAGAGGCTCCTTACCAGATTGCCAATCTGGGAAATCTCTACTGGATTGCGGAAAACAGCGACAGATGGAGCTCAAGCTACATACAGACAGCCGATATCGATGCCAGCAGTACTAACAGCGGCGAAGGCTGGAGACCAATAGGTTGTTGGTACAACACCTCTTCTGAAAATAGCCCCTTTACAGGCAGTTACAACGGTGACAACTATTCGATCAGTAGCCTGTACATCAACCGCCCGGACACAAAGTATGTCGGCCTCTTTGGTTATGTCGGCGAAGGCGGTATGATCAGCAATGTTGCTCTAAATGGTGTCGTTGTCACAGGCAATAATTATGTCGGCGGCCTGGTCGGTCGGAATGAAGGTGAAATCACCGGAAGCTGCGCTACCGGCTCTGTCACAGGCAACCTACATGTTGGCGGACTGGTCGGTATTAATTATGGTGAAATTACCAACAGCTATGCCGGCGGCATGGTTTCAGGCACAGGTATTAATGTCGGTGGTTTGGCTGGGACTAATTTATTAGGCACAATTACCAAAAGTTATGCTACCAATACTGTAATAGGCACAGATAATAGTGTAGGCGGACTGGTTGGTTTGACCAGTTCTGGCACAATCACGGACAGCTACGCCACAGGTGCTGTCACAGGCAATAATCAGGTAGGCGGCCTGGTCGGCCAGAATACTATAAGTGAGATCACCAACAGTTACGCTTCCGGTTATATCACAGGTAATGATCGAGTAGACGGACTGGTCGGTTATAATCATTTTGGCACAATCGACAGCAAATCGGGGCTAAAAGAAGTTTCCGAGATTCAAACACTGGCCTTTCATCAAGATACCCTGGGCTGGGACATCACCGGTGATGACGGTTTTTACCCGCAGCTTGGCTGGCAGGTTAACTGGACGGATAACATTTGGTATATGGGCACCCCACCTGCACCATCCAATGAAGATGGTTCCAACCAGGAACCGACCTCTGATATTATTGGTTACGGGGGGGATTATGGCTTTGCGATTCACTTCGTCTTACCGCCTGCTACCGGCACTGCGCTGACCAACATCTCCAGGCAGGCTGCAAATACTTTAATTAGCCCTGCCTTTGTTACCGGCGGAAGCACGGCAAACCTGGCCAGGGCTCTTGCCGCCTATAACCAGGCGAAGCTAAGCTATGAGGCGAACTATGGCACAATGAATGCAACGCAAAGGGCAGTTGCCGAAACCGAACTGACCATAGCGCGAGCGGCGATTCTGGCTCTTGATGCTTTGCTGGCGGCGCAAGGTGGTGTGCCTTACGATCTGATCGCATTGATCGCAGCCTTTGAATCTGCAGAGGCGGTTCTTACCCGGAATGCCAACATGCTCTCAGATTGGCAGATTGCAACTGCGCAGTCCATATTGCAGACAATTACGGTGGTCGTTGCCAGCCTGACGGCCTGACCAGCAAAACCACGTAGAGAGACTTTCTCCATTGGCCAGGTTGCTATAAAAATAAAACGGGACATCTATCTAACAGAAGGTTGTCTCGTTTTTAATGGTTAATAATTAAACTCTGTAACCAATTAAATTCCAGTAATAAAGAAACCAGCAGTTTGCCAAAGCGGCCGCTGCCAGTAGAGTATAATGAATTCTGCCACCTGGGCCCCAGTAGCTGTTTTTCCAGGCGAGCGCTGCATAGATGGTGATGATCAGTGATAGCACCGCCAAGATAATCGGCATGGTTAAGACTGAGTAAAAAAGCAGATCGAAAGTGCCGCTTACCACTTTCATCTGAATTGCCAGAAAGCCGATTATAAAAAGTGGGTGAATGAGGCAAGCAAGGTTCCCGATGAGACGGGCATAACGCGCTGGCCCTGGATCTAAATGATCATTTTTTGTTTCACGTTGCAAAACTTTATTTATGACTGCTGCAGATAAAATAGATAAAAATAATGCAATTACAGTAAACTGCAAGGCAAGATGGAAGGCGGTAGTTTCCCACCAGGCAATTTTCTCATAGGTCAGTATTGGCCTTGAACTCTGGAGAAGACGGTAAGCGCTACCGTTTTCGTCAACAGCAAAGGCAACATACTCATCCAGAGTTTCCATACGGAAAAGATTTTCATCAGTTCTTATCCAACGTGTTGCCGGTGAATGCTCAAACCTGATCATCAGCGAGCCATCACTTTCCGCTGTCACCAGAACATCTCTTCCCAGGACCGCCAGTTTCTCAAGAGTCTTATGGCTATGCCAGTTAGTGCGGTAAGCACCGGTATACCGACTGTTGATTTCAGCATCTGCTGGAGCAGGAGTGATTTCTTCAAGCTCTGCCGGGTAAAAGTAGTCCATGAATTCCTGCAGCAGTTTACGCGATACCTGCTGGTCTACCATGTTCATTGAGAAAAAGAAACCGCTGTTTTCTTCAGGAATCATCACCAGCAGACTGTGAAAATCGGGGCTGGTTCCGGTGTGCCATAACAAACGGTGGTTGTTTTTGTAGTTTTCGATGAAACCGTAAGCCATCCCGGGCAGGTGGGGATCATTTTTAAAATGAGTCTGATGCATTAGGGTTGCTGTGTCCTCTGTAAGAATTCGGTTGCCGCTAAACTCGCCAAGCTGTAAATGAGCAATTAAAAAGTTAGCCATATCGATACCGGAAAAGTAACCCATGCCGGCTGGCATTACGTTGGCTACTCTAACTGGTTGAGCAATATGAGTTCCCTTAATGTAGTGGTAGCCGGTTGCCATATAATGCTGCAGGTTTTCCGGCTGGGGCTGGCTGAAGGTGCTGTAATTCATCTGCAGGGGCTTAAAGATGTTCTGCTCAACATATTGCTCAAAGGGTATCCCGGAAATATTTTCAATTAGCAAACCGGAGATAACAGCGCCGTGATTGCTGTACTGGGTGACTTGCCCAGGTGGGCGCAGGCGTGCCGGCAGGGTGCGGGTGAGGTACTCATTTAGCGATACAAGTTGTTCAATACTTTCAGGTGTAGCAGCAGTATTGCGATCGTCAAAACCAGTTGTGTGGGTCAACAGGTGGTGAAAAGTAACCGGCTCAGGATAAGTCTCCGGGATATGAAGATTTTTCAGGTAGAGGTTAATATCATCATCAAGATCAAATTTGCCTGCTTCATAAAGCTGCATCAGGGCGGTCCAATTGACCAGTTTGCCTACTGAACCGGCACAAAACATGGTTTTCTCAGGGTCAACGGGAATAGCGTTTTCCAGGTCAGCAAAGCCGTATCCACTGGCAAAAATCACCCGGCCATTTTCGACAGCGACAAATACAGCGCCGGGAATGTGGTGCTCTGTCATGGTTTTCTCAAAAAAGGGGTCGGCAAAAAGGCCAATTTCTTCTGAAAGTTTTTCGGCATGAACCGATGAACCAGTGAGCATTAAGATCGTCAAGATTGCTAGAAACTTAACATTGAACTTCATCTCACAACTCCTACAAGGCAGTCTGACGTTCCTACTTCTTTTTATTTAGATCTTCTTTCTTAATAAAAAATCAGTACATGGTCTGCAATTCTTAGAAATAACAGTTTGGAAATTATAGTAACTAAGGAAAGGAGAAGCGTCCCCTCGTCTTTTTGTCTTACTTTAAGGGGAACATGATCCTGGTTAACAGATCGCTTTCCGGAACTTCTTCCGGAGAGTTCAGGTAAAATTCATAAGCTACTCCGGTAGGTATACATTGGTTTTTCTGCATCCATGTGGTCATCTCGTTATATGCTTTTTCACTGGCAGCATAAGGACCCTTGTGGGTGCAGGAGACCTGTTTCCCGGCCGGTATTTCTCCTGCATTAATTTCACCTGCCCCGGGTACGGCTGCAGTGACAGTAAAACCTGCTTCGAGATCCAGATCCTGCATATCAAGGTTGAAGTAAGCAACATAGGGCATCAGTGGGGTTGTGCCACCCGACTTCTGAATATAGGTTATAATGTTTCCGTAAATCTTCCCTAATTGGCCGGGAAGTTCTTCAACAGAAGACCTGAAGCGGACTGCCAGAACCGGTTGAGCTGTTACTTCTTTCAATTCAATTTTATAATCCATGACTTTTCCTCCTGATGAGTTATTTTAGATTCCTGATTTTTGAATGAATTTTAGAATGCTATCTTCAAGCTGTTGGAGCCCGGGACTTTCAATAGGAAAGTGCCCGGCATTTTTTAGAATAATCAACTGTTTGCTGATCTTATTAAGCCGGTTAAAGAATAACGCACTTATTTCTACCGGAGTCCACAAGTCATTTTCCGGGTGGGCTAAAAGCATCGGGCAGATATCAAATTCTTCAGGTTCTATTTCAGGATAAGCTTCCAAGAGCGTATTAATAAAAGCTATTGACACTTTTGTGCCGCTTGACGTAGGGTCGCTTATTAAAAGGTTAAGTAAGTCTTTGTCATTTACAATTGCCTTCATATTGGCAACTTTCTTCATGGGAATCAATGCCCCGGGTATAATTGTTGATGCAGCTTTCAGGAAAGGCCCCATAACCCAGGCCATCCATGGATAGATAGCAGAATAACGCCTTACCTCCATCAAACGTTGGTCCAGTAGAGTAGTCACAATAATACCTTTTACTCTTTTATTAAGGCATGCCACCTGGTATGCGAGCATCCCACCGGCACTAAGGCCGAACAATACTATTGGCCTGGGATCATCCTGTTGTTCTTTAGCAAGAAAATCTTTTGCCATCTCAATCCAGTGTTTATAAGTTATGATCTTGTCATACATTTTTGTCAGGCCATAGCCTGGCAGATCCAGCGCCACCAGTTCAAGATTAGCTCTATGCAACGAGGCGGCAATAAATGAAAGTAATCTTCCATTGCCACCTACGCCGTGCAGCATAACTATACGAACTGGTGATGCCTCGCATCTGTAGTGATCTACATGTACGGCGTTGTTCTTCCAATTCCAGTAATACTCTGCAACCTGGTTTTCACTCAACCGATTCTCTTCAGGCAAAAGATTTGGGAATTGCACTGTCCAGGTTTTACTTTCTGAATAATACTTCATACTTTGTGTTTAGCCTTTCACAATTATATTGATATGAAATATCTATTTGCCAAGGCGACGCCGAAGCCTGTTCATATTTATTTATCTTTATGGCGTCTTATAACTTCAAGGAAGCTCTTTTTCTGTCTTGTTTTAGCTAAAGTAGAAAAGAGCACCCAATCCTGAAAAATCTAGAATAAAATGAGCTAGGGTGACCCAACGGATCGATTTCGTCTTCCAGGCAACCTCCAAAATAAGTATAACCTATTGTATTGTTTGAACAATACAAAATAACCATTCCCCTGGGGTATTAAACTTCAATACTGCGGTAGCGATTAGGGGCGATTCTAATCAGTAAAAGGTAGAGCAACCCACCGATAACCAGTGAAACTGTGCTGACTACAAGGTAAACAAGCAGGTCTGAGCCTGTAAATTGGTAGGTCAGCCAGCCTGCTAAAACCGTAAGGGCATAAATAATCCCACCGGCGAGCATCGCAAAAACAACATTTAGATTCTGTTTAATTGCCTTCTGGGGGTTGTCCCAGTTCAGGTACGGCCTGAGTAGGTCGATCAGCAGGCTGACAACAATAGCCGGCAGACTGGTAATTAAACCGAGAATCACTACCAGCACCAGTTCCAGTGGTCTGAGGGGCAGAATAACCATGCTAATCATGATAACAAGGGGGATACTAAAGGCTGTAATAATATAACTGTATAAAATTTTACCATTCACCTGTATCCGTGCGCTTACCGGTATAGCCTGGGAAATCCAGAACTGACGCCCCTCGCGTGAAAAAGAGCTGGATGCTGCCGGTGTAAACAGGGCCATCATGGCGACAAAACCGGCCAGGGCGCTGATCTGCACCAATCGGGGGATTTCATCACGCAGCGCGTCGGTTAAGCTATTCAGGGCCCCGCCACTGATTAATGGAATAACCATAATTACTGGTACGATAATCAGAACTGCAAAGCTGTTAAATAAGTAGACAGGGATACGTAGCAAATATTTAATTTCGCGCATGGCTATTGCTTTTGCCGGAGAAGAAACAGAACTCAGCTTTTTTGAAATGTTCTCCTTAGATAAA
>CAZCHW010000058.1:0-9112 GCA_964498375.1 uncultured Syntrophomonadaceae bacterium
TACCATTTTAACTGTCGGAGACGGCCTGGTAGCGCAGGTTCCGGCCCTTTTAATTTCAACCTCTGCCGGTATGCTGGTGACCCGTTCTACGGCAGAAGCATCTTTTGGTGAAGAGATAACCCTGCAGCTTTTTGCCTTTCCAAAAGTAGTTATGCTGGCCTCAGCCCTGCTCTTTTTACTCGGAATGGTTCCGGGATTACCTGCAACTCCGTTTTTCCTGCTTGCCGCAGCCGGTGGTATACTATCTTTTATTCTACTCCGGGAAAACAAGCAGACAGCGGTCCGGGAAGAAGCTCTGGCTGGAGAAGCAGAGGCAGAATTGCCCGAACAGCCCGATGATTTCCGCTCCCTGTTGAAAGTTGAACTGCTGGAAATTGAAATCGGCTACAATCTCGTTGAATTAACCGATGAGAAGCGGGGCGGCACACTACTGGAAAGAATCACTGCCGCCCGGAAACGGGCTGTCAATGAGCTGGGCATTATCGTTCAGCCGATCAGGGTTCGCGATAACCTGCAGCTTGGCCCTTTTGAATATCGCTTTAAACTAAAAGGCAATGAAGTTGCCCGTGGTGAAGTTCGTCCCGGATTATACCTGGCCCTCAACCCGGAAGGAGAACTGCCTGCCGATCTGGATGGCTTAGAAACAAAAGAACCAACTTTTAACCTTCCGGCGCTCTGGATCAGCGAGTCAGACCGCCACCGGGCTGAAGCGGCAGGCTGTACGGTAGTAGATGCCGCCACTGTTTTGATCACTCACCTGACTGAGATAGTAAAAAATAGTGCGCACGAACTTCTCGGGCGGCAGGCGGTGAAGGATATGATTGATTCAATCAGGGAAAGCAATCCAGCTGTTGTAGAAGAATTAAGACCGGAATCGCTCAGCATGGCAGAAATTCAGAAAGTGATGCAAAATTTGCTGAAGGAAAGCGTTCCGCTCCATGATATGGTGACCCTGCTGGAAGAACTTTCTGACCAAAGCAGGATGACCAGGGATATTGACGCCCTGACCGAAGCAGCAAGGCAGGCGCTGCGGCGGACAATTACTGCTCAGCATGTTAACCGGGACGGGAAGCTGGAAGTGGTAACAATTGACCCCAGGCTGGAAAAGGTAGTAGCAGAATCAATTCAGTCAACCAGACAGGGCAGTTTCCCGGTAATGGAACCAGGGTTGACCCAGAATTTAATTGACGGAATTGGCCGGGTTATTGATAACCTTGCGCAAAAAGGGATCAGCCCGGTGCTTTTAACCTCGCCGGCGATTCGCCTGCCCCTGAAGAGACTGCTTGACCGTTTTCATTTGCCTGTATCTGTACTGTCGATTAATGAAATATTACCGGAAGTAAAAGTTGAAGCTGTAGGGGTGATCAGGGAGAATGAAAGTTAGAAAGTACCTGGCTGCAGATATGAAAGAAGGGATGCTCCGGATCAAAAAAGATCTGGGGTCCGAAGCAATAATCTTACACAGTCGTCGAGTAAGGCGTAAAGGTCTGCGTGGGTTTTTCACCCCCAGAGTAATGGAAATAATAGCCGCCGTCGATCCACAAAAGAAAGAGTCTGCTGTAGACGGAATTATGTTGAAAAAAGTGATCGAAAAAGAAAAGCAGATGGCAGATATGGCCAGGGAATTAACAGACTTAAAAACGCTGGTTTCCGAGCTCTCTGCCGTTGCGTCGACTGAAGAAAATCCTGCTCCCGGTAAGAATATAATTACCGGGAAAAAAAGTTCCAACTACTGGCGAACTTACCTGGAGCACCAGGATCTCGATCCTGCACTGCTGGAAGAAATATTTGCTGAAGCAGAAGTGGAAGCTGCAGTTCCCGGGCGGATGAGCCACAACCGCATGGCCGAGATTCTGCGTGACAAAGCTGCCCGCAAAGTAGCCAGCGTTAGCGGCTGTTCCAACCGAACCCAGGTTTTTATCGGTCCGACGGGGGTTGGAAAAACTACTACTCTGGCTAAACTGGCAGCACGTTTTTCGCTGGAAAATAAAGAGAAAGTAGGGTTGGTGACCATTGACCATTACCGGATTGGCGCCCTCGATCAGTTGCGCACCTACTCCGAAATTATGGATCTTCCGCTCGAAGTGGTTATGTCGCCCCGCGATCTGTTCCGGGTGATGCTGCGCCTGGAAAACTGTAACCGGATTCTGGTTGATACAGCGGGGCGTTCCACCGGCAGTGACGAACAGTTGGACGATTTGTCCCCTTATATTGAAATGCTGCAACCGGCAGACATTCACCTGGTCATTAGCGCGACCACCAGGCGTCAGGATGTCGGATTTATTGCCGAACGGTTTAAGCGTTTACAGTATAACCGGTTGATCATAACCAAGTTAGACGAGACCAATGCTTACGGCAATATTTTTAACAGTTACTTTTATACCAAAACACCTCTTGTTTATTTGACCGATGGTCAGAGGGTGCCGGAGGATATTCAAGCGGCCTGTGAAGTAGACCTGGCCGATATGCTATGGAGGACAGGATGATGTCCGTGGACCAGGCAGAGCAACTGCGTATTGTCATGGAAGATGCAAAAACAGCAGCGGAATGCGCTCACAGCGCCCGTAGAAATAGTAATTGCCGGACAATTGCCATCAGCAGCGGCAAGGGAGGGGTCGGAAAATCCAGCCTGGCTTTGAATCTCAGCCTGGCCTTGATTAGGCAGGGTGCCGGAGTTGTTCTTCTGGATGCCGACCTCGGGTTGGCCAATATTGATGTGATGCTAAATACGGTACCCCGGTATACTCTTGCTGATGTGATTAATGGCGAGCGTAAAGTTAAGGATATTATTGTCAGGGGGCCACTCGACCTTAAAATTATACCGGGTGGATCAGGGCTGTTTAACCTGGCTAACCTGGACCGGGTCAGGCGGGATATGATTATTAGCCAGCTTGGTGATCTGGAGCAGGAGGGTAATTATATTATTATTGATACCGGAGCAGGTCTTTCACGCAATGTGCTCAGTTTTATTGCTGCCGCTGAAGAGCTGATCCTGGTTACTACCCCGGAGCCGACAGCGCTGACTGACGCTTATGGAATGCTCAAAGTGCTGACCGAAAAAAAGATGAGAGATACAAGCTTTGTGGTCGTTAATACTACCCGCAATCTGCAGCAGGGTTTAAGAACGTTTGACAGTTTAAACCGGGTTGCCGCCCGGTATCTGCCTGCAATGCAATTGAGCTATCTGGGTGATATTCGCTATGATCCTGCTGTCAGTGGAGCTGTGCATACTTTTACCCCCTTTCTGATTAACCGCCCACACAGTGCAGCTTCGATTGCAGTTAACCGAATTGCCTGGCGGATTGCTTCTGAAAGAGTAGTGGAGCCGGGACGAAAGACAGGGGTGAGCGGTTTCCTGAGCCGGCTGAAAAACCTGTTATGGTGATAAAAAAGAGGAGGATTGCCCGGGAAATGAACGACCAGCTGCAAATTGATGCTCAACTACAGGTGCTGCATGAAGCTGAACAGGAATATTACACGACCAAAGTAAAGGAGCTTGGCAGTGACACTTTTACTGTTGAACAACCTGAATCGGGCGGTAAGATCCTCAATCTGCCACAGTTCAGCAGCTGGCAGTTCTGCCTGTTGCGGGATGACGCTGTTTATTTTTTTGAATCACGGATTATTGATGTTAAAACCGAAGGAGATCACATTCACTACGTGATTAAAAAACCTGTCTCGGTTCATCGGCAGCAGCGCCGCGGTCATGTCAGGGTACCCTGCCACCATAACCTGATTTACTGGTACTGGGAAGATGCAGTTATTGACGGTTTGCCCGCTCCTGAGGTGGTGACCCGCTCGATGGAACTCTGGGAAGATCGGGTATGGTTGCGAAATTATCTGGAAAGGCTTGATCAGGCCAACTCGGGTAATAACGCTTTTACCCTCGATATGTCCGGAGGTGGGCTGCGGATGGTTACCCTCGAGCCGCCGGACCGTCATGATCGTCTCTTGATTCGGTTGGTCCTGGATGAGCAGAAAAACAAAGATATTATGCTGCTTGAAGCTAAAGTGGTCAGGGTGGTGCCGTTAAATATTGGCGGCTGGAAGCGCTACCGGGTAGGAATAAGCTTCATCAACCTGACCGAAAAGGTTCGGGAGCGTATTATCAGTTACCTGTTTATGCTGATGCGTAAAAAGATTTAAAGGGAGGTATCCGCTGTGACAATGCGAGAGCGCAAGGCAAAAGAAATATACCAGCAGCAGGAAACTTCCGGCAACAGGGAAGAAATGATTACCCGTTACCTTCCCTTAATTAAAAAGCTGGCTGGCAAACTCAGTATTGCTCTTCCTCCCTCGCTTGATGAGGAAGACCTGGTAGGCAGCGGTGTGATTGGTCTGCTTGAGGCACTGGACCGGTTTGAACCTTCCCGGGGAGTCCAGTTTTCAACATACGCCACCTGGCGGATTAAGGGAGCAATGATCGACGAAATCCGTAAAACCAGTCCGGCTCCACGATCCTTTTTCAGCCAGTATCGCCAGGTCCACCAGGCTGAAGAGGAATTGCGTCAATCGTTGAATCGCGAACCCAGTCGGGAGGAGATCGCAGGTGTCCTCGGTTGGTCGGTTGCCCAGGTGGAGCAGGTCTGGGCCAATTATAACCTGATGTCGGTCGTTTCTCTGGAAAAGATGATCATGACCGGTGACGGCGACGAGAGCCTGCGACTCGAAGGCATTATTGCCGCTCCGGAACAAACCCCGGAAGAGATCCTGACGGATAAAGAACAAATTGAAATACTGGCCGGTGCGCTTGATACACTGCCTGAACGGGAGAAATTAATGCTGGCACTCTTTTACCATGAAGAGCTGAGTAAAAAAGAGATAGCCGGATTAATGAAAGTATCGGCTGCCCGCATATCACAAATACACGCCCGGGCGATCGAACGTTTGCGGAAGGTTATGGCTGATCCGGAAAACTAAGGGGAGGGGTAAATTTAATTGGGTTATTTAGTTCTTGGTTTTATTCTCGGTCTGGCAGCTGCTTCGGTCTGGCAGTTCAGGTTTAACAAGGTTCAACCTTTTCAGCAGCTGATGCAGCGCGAATTGGTCCGGCAGGGCCAGAATGACAACAATATGACACATTTAAAAAACCGACTTGAAATGATGGAACAGAAGCTGGCCGGGATGGAATCAGAGCTTCACCCCGCGAAAGGCGAGCAGTTGTCGCTTAAGCCGCTTCCAATTACTGACCCGGAGGTTGCTTCAACCAGCCTGGCAGTACCGGTTAAATTGCAGGAAGTCCGTCAGGAAAGAACCGATCGCCGGGTGATTAGGCGCCGCGTGCTTGAACTTTGGCAAAGCGGAGTGCCGGTGAATCAAATAATTGCTGAAACCGGGTTAGCCCGGGGAGAAGTTGAATTAATGATCAATTTAGGAGGCAGTATCAAGGCGGCGCGCCAATAGCATATGAGAAACTATACCATTTAAAGAAAGGAGGGTTACAATGCGCGGATTATATCTTGCCGAAGGAGCAATGCTGGTTCAGCAGGCTCAACTCCAGGTGATCAGTAATAACCTGGCTAATCTCAGAACAACCGGCTTTAAACGGGACCATGCTGTTGAAACCAGTTTTGCCGAGTGGATGATTCATGAACTGCGCCCTGCCCCGGGCAGTGGCAAGGGAGGAACCCTTCATCCGATCGGAACCGCTGCTCATAATGTTGCAACCCAGGAAACTATAACTTCGCTGGTTCAGGGTCCGCTTGAAGTGACTAATCGTGATCTTGACCTGGCCCTGTTTGGAAACGGCTTTTTCCAGGTGCAGGGTGAAGAAGGGATCCTTTATACCCGAAACGGCAGGTTTAACCTGACCGAAGAAGGGGTGTTGGTGACGATTGAAGGATATGAAGTCCAGGGCGAAGGCGGGGCAATTCAGCTGAACAGTGACCAGGTTGATGTAATGCCCGACGGTTCTATTTATGTCGATGGCACTCAGGTTGCAGTTCTCGATATCGCAGTATTTGCCCCTGACACCCAGCTGGAAAAGTTTGGCTACAACTACTTTACGACCGATGCTGCGCCGGACGGTGAGGAAGATTATGAAGTGGTCAACGGTTACCTGGAAGGCTCGAATGCCAACCTGATCCGTGAAATGACCGCCCTGATGACGGTCAGGCGAACATATGAAGCGGCCCAGAAAATGATGATTACTTATGATCAGTTGCTTGACAAGGCGGCTAACGAACTGGGTACTTCAGTTTAAGTAATAATTGCCGATAAACTAGGAGGTGGAAAATAATGAGCCGTTCGTTTTTTAATGCTTTTAACGGAGTTGCCGCGCATCAGCGATCGCTGCAGGTAGTAGCCGATAACCTGGCTAATTTAAACACCAATGCTTATAAGCGATCTGAAGCTTCATTTACAGAGCTGTTATATGGTGAACTGCAGGAAAAAAGATATGCTGTTGATCCCCTGGCAGATCGGCTTTCACCGATTGCCGGAAAAGGAACCCATCTTTACCCGATCATTAAATTTTATGATCAAGGTGTTTTGCAGCTAACCGATCGGCCTCTCGATCTGGCTATTGAAGGGCCGGGATACTTCCGGATTAACCGGGTCGATGGCAGTGAAGCCTATACCAGACGTGGGGCCTTTTATCTTGATCTTAACGGCAATCTGGTAACCGACCGGGGTGACTTTCTCGAAACCGGGGTTAACCTGAATGGAATGCTGGTTAATACAATTAACATCGGGCCTGAAGGGCAGGTTACTGCAGTCAGCGAAGCAGGTGAAACGGTTGCCCTGGGGCAGATCAACCTGTATACTTTTGAAAATGAAGGCGGACTCCTCAGGGACAGCGCTGGCCTGTTTGAGATAACCGAAGCATCAGGAGAAGCACAGCAGGGCAGGCCGGGCAGTGAGCAATACGGAAGCCTGCGCCAGTTCTTCCTTGAAGCTTCAAATGTTGATATGGCGATGGAAATGGTGCATATGATCGCCGGACAACGTGCCTTTCAGGCTAATGTCCGCAGTCTGATTACCGCCGATGAACTCAAGGCGCTAACTCTGCTAGTCAGGGGCTAAAAGATTACAGGATGATCGTTATTACTCCGGGCAGGAGGTGAGATAGTGGCAAAGGATGCTCTAACACAATCGGAAATTGACTCATTGATCAACGCTATTTCAAGCGGAGAGCTGCAGGACGATGCGGCAAAACCGGAGAACGACCACCAGGTTTACGATTTCAGGCGGCCAACCAAGTTTTCCAAGGAACAGATCCGCACCCTGCAAATTATTCATGAAAACTATGCTCGGGTAACGGGGAACTACCTAACCTCGTTTCTTCGGGTACCGGTAAAACTGCAAGTTGTTTCTGTCGCCCAGGTTTCTTATGAAGAATTTATTCTTTCACTGCCCGTTCCAACCCTGATGACAATTTTTAATATGTCCCAGGATATGGGTGTGGCGATGATCGAAACCAACCCGACCTTTGTATTTACTATTATCGACCTGTTGTTTGGCGGAGAGGGCAAGCAACCGGGCAAGACCCGGGAACTGACTGAAATTGAAATATCGGTAATGCGTCAGATCTGCGAAAAGTTTCTTGATAACCTGAGCTATGCCTGGAAGGGGATCGTCCAGATGGAACCGCAGATTGAAAGCATGGATACGAATCCCCAGTTCAATCAGGTAATTGCTTCCAACGAAACGGTAGCCCTGGTCACCTTTTCGGCGATGATCCAGGATGTGCAGGGTTTTATTAATCTCTGTTTCCCCTTTATCGGCCTGGAGCAAATTCTTTCCAGCCTGACTGCCCAGAACTGGTTTAACCAGTTCCAGCATGCTACATCCAAGAGCAGATTGAGCGGGCTTGATCAGAACCTGAGCGAAGCTGAAGCTGAGGTTAAAGCAGTGCTTGGAAAAGCAAGGATAACCCTGGATGATTTCCTGCAGCTCCAGGAAGGCGATGTCCTGCCCCTGAGGCGAAAACGGGGTGAACCGCTGGAGCTGTTCGTGGAAGGTCTGCCGCTCTTTATAGTCCAGCCCGGCCTGCGCGGGACGAAGATGAGCGTACAGGTTGTAGACCGGGTTAGCGAAGAAAGTAAAAAAGGGTGAGAAGATGGATAGTGAAAATCTTTTAACTGAAGAAGAACTACGAGCCCTGCTCAGCGATAATTCCGGCAGAGAAGATGAGCTGAAAATGGATCTGAAGCTTAAGCTGGTCCTTGAATTTCCCCTCGAAGTATCTGTCCGGCTTGGCCAGGCTCAAATGACAATCGGTAACCTGCTGAACCTGAAAGCGGGGACAGTAATTGAACTGGACAGTATGGTAAATGATCCGGTCGAGCTGCTGGTTAACGGCAAATCTTTTGCTTTGGGCGAGGTTGTAACCATTGGTGAAACCTTTGGTGTGCGGCTGAATACAATCAATAAACCGGAAGAACGGGTTGAAAATTTACGCTGAAAATATTATTTAAGGAAGGTCGGAAGTCAGGCTTTTAACGGGGAAAGGAAGATGTAATTGAAAGAATTAACATCAATGGAAAAAGATACAATAGCTGAGGTAGGTAATATTTCTCTGGGTGCTGCAGCGACCGCCCTGGCTTTGATCCTTGATCGGGAAGTTGACATTACTACGCCCAATCTGAATCTCTTGAATCTGGATCAGATCCGTTCTCATTATCCGATTCCCTGTCTGGCTGTCGAAGTTGACTATACTGCCGGGTTGGAGGGCAGCAACTTGCTTTTGATCAAGGAGGCTGATGCGAATATTATTGCCGCCCTGATGATGGGTGATGATCCGGCAACCAAAACTGACCCGTTAAATGATCTTGAACTGAGTGCTGTTCAGGAAGCGATGAACCAGATGATGGGGGCGATGTCGACCTCCATGTCTGAGCTGTTTATGCGACCGATCGAAATTACTCCCCCGCAGCTGGAGCGCATTAATCTGGCCGAGGAAAAAATTATCTTTTCCGATTTTGACCCAGGGGATCAATTTGTTCTGGTTGAATTTTCCCTGCAGGTAAAAGATCTTATCGACAGCATTATGATTCAGGTTGTCCCGGTTCAGTTTGCCCGGGAGATGGCTGCATATTTATTACCGGAACAAGCGGCGTCAGCTTCAGACCCGGAACAACATTCCGGGCCGAAATTGCTGCCGAAACCGGGG
>CAZCHW010000059.1:0-8877 GCA_964498375.1 uncultured Syntrophomonadaceae bacterium
GCAACAAGGGAAGTATCAACATTAATGCGCTGATCGAACGTGAGCTATCTACAAAGTCGGTGAAACTGTTACACACAATCGGCCGTTTAGGCGACGATGAAAGCACAGATATCTACCTGGTTGGCGGGATAATCCGGGATTTGCTTTTAAAATATCCTCCTGAAAAAGATCTCGATTTTGTTGTGATTGGCGATGCTATACAATTTGCCTACAAGGTTCAAAAGATTACCGGGGGAGTGGTCAGGCATTTTGATCGTTTCAAGACCGCTTCATTAATGCTGCGTGAAGGGTTTCGCCTTGATTTTGTCACAGCCCGTAAGGAATACTACCTGGCTCCGGCAGCCCTGCCGCGTGTAGAAAAAGGGGATCTGCAGGACGATCTTTATCGACGCGATTTTACCATCAATGCCATGGCCTGTTCGCTGGCCTCTGAAGATTACGGACAGCTGTACGATTACTATAACGGGCGCACAGATTTACAGCGTAAAATTATTCGTGTCTTGAATGAACAGAGTTTTTTGGATGATCCCCTGCGTCTTCTGCGGGCTGTTCGTTTTGAACAACGCTATGATTTTGTTATAGAAAAAGAAACAATGCGGCTTGCAGCAGAGGCTATAGCGGCCGGGGTTATTGAAAAAGTAGGCAGACAACGTTTAAACCAGGAACTGCGCCTGGTTTACCGGGAAATTTCACCGGTAAAGGTTTTAAAGCGGTTTGAACAACTTGGTTTGATACCATTTCTCTATCCCGGGGTGGTCACTGACAGTTCGATCTGGCAACGACTGGCGAAAATTGAAGATGTCTTAAACTGGGCTTTCAACCTGGAATGGGAAAAAAAGCCAGACCGGGCACTGGTTTATCTGGGTGGGCTGCTGAACCGATTGGAATCTGGTGAAAGGTCTGCTATAATAAAAAAGTTGTATCTTTCACGAGAAAAAAGCCGGGTGCTTCTAGAAGCATTCCACATTATACCGGCACTATACCGCAAGTTAAACTGGCCAGAGCTTAATCCAAGCCAGGTAACGGCATTCCTGGAAAATCTGACGGCTGAAACATTACTGCTGGCTTATGCCCTGGCTGACCAGGATCAGGTTAGACAGCACCTGGAATATTACATTACTGCACTGAGGGATATTCACCCCGAGTTTGACGGCAGTGATTTAAAAGATTTGGGTTTACGGCCCGGGCCGCTTTACCGCAGGATTATCGAACGGTTGAAGCAGGCTGTACTTGATGGAGAAGTGAGCGGTTACCAGGAAGAAAAAGAATATGTGATCAATTACCTGAAAAACATCCGAAGGAAGGAGGGCGATTAAACTGTTCAATCTCGACCCCGTAATTATCGCCCTGCGGATTCCCGCATTACTTATAGCAATTACAGTTCATGAATTTGCCCACGCCCGGATGGCCTACCATTTTGGCGATGCAACGGCTAAAAACCAGGGACGGATGAACCTGAATCCGCTCAGCCATCTTGATCCAATCGGAACAATTATGATTTTGCTGGTCGGTTTTGGCTGGGCTAAGCCTGTTCCGATCAATCCGTATAATTTTAACCAGTATCGCAAAGGGCTGCGCTGGGTTTCCTTTGCCGGTCCAATGGTTAATTTTGCACTCGGTTTTGTTAGTCTGCTTTTATTAAATGTTTTATTCAAGCTTGGCCTGTTTAGCGGGTTGATCGTCCAGTTTATTGTTGTTCTGATGCAGCTGAATATTTTGCTGGCGATTTTTAATTTGATTCCGGTTCCGCCACTGGATGGTTCAAAAATATTAATGTCTTTCCTGCCCGATCGCTATCTCGGTTATTATCGCATGCTCGAACAGTATGCCCCGATAATTTTACTGCTGCTTATTTTAACCAGGGCACTCAGCTTGATCATCTTTCCGCTGTACGAGTTGGTGCTCGCCCTTTTCAGCATGCTGATCGGTTTGCTGCCCGGGCTTTAATTTATCATCAGGTTATCATTTTCTCAGGGGGTTGTAGATATTATGACAAAGAAAATTATTTTTTCCGGAATCCAGGCGACTGGAAACTTGCACCTCGGCAATTATTTGGGCGCAATTCGCAACTGGGTTAAGCTTCAGGAAGAATACAACAATTATTTTTGCGTTGTTGATTTGCACACAATTACAGTGCCCCAGGACCCGGAGGTTTTAAGGACAAATATTCGCGAAGTTGCAGGACTGTTGTTTGCAGCCGGCCTGGATGAGCATAATTCTGTTGTATTTATCCAGTCTTATGTCAAAGAGCATTCTGAACTGGCCTGGATTTTCAACTGCGTTACACCAATGGGCTGGCTTCACCGGATGACACAATTTAAAGAGAAGTCGGGCAGGCAAAAAGAAGAAGTTAGTGTTGGCCTTTTTGATTATCCTGTCCTTCAGGCGGCCGACATATTACTCTATGATGCCCACCTTGTCCCGGTTGGTGAAGATCAGAAGCAGCATGTTGAACTGTGTCGCGATATTGCCCAGCGTTTTAATCACCTCTTTGGGGATGTCTTCAGACTGCCCGATGCTTATATCCCCAAGGTTGGAGGGCGGGTAATGGGCCTGACTAATCCGGATAAGAAAATGAGCAAGAGTGAAGAAAATAAAAACGATGCGATATTCCTGCTTGATACACCGGACCAAATTAAAAATAAAATTAAACGAGCTACCACAGATTCGCTCAGGGAAATTCGCTTTGATGAAAACAGGCTTGGAGTGAACAACCTGTTGACGATTTACCAGCTGCTGACTGCGTCTGACAGGGATGCTATTGAAGCGCACTTTGCCGGTAAAAGCTACAAAGATTTAAAGGAAGAGCTGACAGAAGTTGTGGTGGAGAGCCTCAGACCACTGCAGGAGCGCTACCGCGAGATAACCGGTGAGGCAGGACTGCTCGATCAGATGTTGGCCCGGGGTGCAGAGAAAGCTTCAGCTCAGGCTGAAGAGAAAATTCGACAGGTTCGGGAACAGATGGGCTTGAGATAGCAAAATAGTCAATGTGCAGCAGTGTGGTTTATCGGCAGGCGAGGCTGAGAGTTGGAGAAACTATGACGGACAGCGAATATACAATTAAATTGCCTGTTTTTGAAGGGCCCTTTGATCTGCTTTTCCATTTAATAAAAAAAGCCGAGCTCGATATTTGGGCTATTTCGATTGCCGAGATCACTGATCAGTACCTGGCTTATCTGCAATCGATGAAAGAACTCAATCTGGAAATTGCCAGTGAATTTTTAGTGATGGCCGCTACCTTACTGCGCTTAAAGTCAAAACTGCTGTTACCCCGACGACCGCGTGACGAGGAACAGCTTGAAGAAGAAGACCTGTTTGAAATTAATACAGCCGAGGAGCTCTTTCAACGACTGGAAGAGTACCGTATTTTTAAGGAATTAGCTGATCACCTGCACCAACGTGAAGAGGAGCAGCAAAAAATATTCTTGCGTTCAACCGGTGGCCAGAAAGTAATGGTCATGACCAGGCAAGAATCTGTTTATACAATCTGGGAAGGGGCCAATCACCTGAGTGATATAATGATCCGTTTCGCCGAAGCCACAAGGACGGAAGCATATAATCCCCACTTCAGTGCGGTCGAAGATTTTATTATTGCTGATAAAAGCGCTTTTATAGAATCTACTTTATCCAGGGAAAAAAGACCTTTACCAATGACAGATTTTGTCGCCGGGGATGCCCTCTGGGAATTAATCATTACTTTTATTGCCCTGTTGGAGATGACCAGGCAGCGTAAAATTATCCTTTTACAGGATCGGCTGTTCGGGCCAATTCTGGTGATGCTGCGCGAACAGAGCGAGGAGGCTACTGAAACGGTTGGAAATAATAATGCAGAAGAAAGTTATTGAAGCCCTGTTGTTTCTCAGTGAAGAACCGGTAAAAGCAGATAAACTGGCTGCAGTTCTTGCCATCTCAAGCAGCGAAATTGATTCTTTAGTTGCTGAACTGCGTAAAGATTTTATGGAATCAAATCGCGGTTTGCAAATATATGAAACAGCAGGAGGCTACCAGATGGGAACTTTGCCTGAGCTGGCTACCTACCTGGAAAAAGCTTTCAGTGAAGATGTATCAAGTAATCTTTCTACGGCTGCCCTTGAAGCACTTGCTATTATTGCCTATAAACAACCGGTAACCAGGATAGAAATCGAGTCAATCAGGGGAGTCCGCAGCGAACATGTTTTGGACAACTTGCTAAAACGCAGGCTGATCAAAATAAGCGGGAGGAAGGAAGGACCCGGACGACCGTTATTGTATAGCACTACACCTGATTTTCTTAAGTATTTTGGTTTAAAAGGTTTAGATGAACTGCCCGCTCTTGAACTGGTGGAACCAGAGGCAATAACCATTGAGCCGGATGGTTTGGAACAGCCAAGTGCCGAAGTGGAAACTGCCGGTAACACAGCCGGTACAGCCGGGCCTACAACAAACGAGGACTGATTAAGTGGAAAAGGTTAAACCAACACGGCTGGCCAAGTATCTTGCCGCAGCCGGAATAGCTTCCCGCCGGGCAGCAGAGAAAATAATTGAAGCCGGACGGGTAACTGTAAACGGGAAAATAGCTCTAGTCCCGCAAACTATGGTCAGCGGAGCAGACCAGGTTATTGTTGACGGTAAGGTGGTTGGCGGAAGCGAAAACACTGTTTACTATTTGCTAAATAAGCCGGCAGGTTACATATCTGCCGTGCGGGATACTCATCAGAGGCCGGTCGTTACAGACCTGTTGAAAAGTGTAAAAACTAGAGTTTATCCAGTTGGACGCCTTGATTTTGATACGAGTGGCGTGCTTTTACTGACCAATGACGGAGAACTGGCTTACCGCTTAACACATCCCCGGTACGGTGTTCAAAAGATATACCGCGCCTGGGTACGCGGCGTTCCCGGCCCCGACATTCTGAAAAAAATGAGTGCAGGGATGGAGATCGATCAGGTTAAGACAGCCCCGGCAAAGGTCAGGCTGATCAAAACTGAATTGAACAAAAAGCAGGCTTTACTTGAATTAACTTTGACTGAAGGACGAAAACGCCAGGTTAAGCTCATGTGTGCCGCCGCCGGTTATCCGGTAATCGAATTGGAGCGTAAAAGTTTTGCCGGGCTGGAAACTGGAACCTTAGCGATAGGTTCATTCAGAAGGCTTCGGGATCAGGAAATTAAGGCGCTTTATCGGTTAGTTGGTCTTGATAAGGCTGAATAACTTGCAAATTAAAGAAAAAAATGAGAGAATAGGAATGCTTCCAATTGCAATATAGTGATAAATTATTATTGATCACAACCGGTTGCTGTGCCATTAATTACTCTTAGCGGCACAGGACGATGTGAAACAGGTGAGGAATGGCAGAGCAAAATAAACGAATGAGAATTGCAATAGACGGTCCGGCAGGAGCCGGGAAAAGCACAGTAGCCCGTGAAGTAGCTAACAGGTTAAAACTTAAGTACCTCGACACAGGAGCCATGTACAGGGCGATTACTCTCAAAGTTCACCGAACGGCAACTGATCTTGATAACCACGATGCACTTGCTAACCTGCTGACACATACCAAGATAAAAATAGATCAAGATAACAGGGTATTTCTTGACGGCGAAGATGTCACTGATGAGATCAGAATGGCTCATGTAAACAGCCTGGTCTCACCTGTATCCTGCATATCACAGGTTCGTCGGCATTTGGTGGTGCTTCAGCAGAAAATAGCCGATCAATCAGGGCGGATTATAATGGAAGGCCGGGATATTGCATCAAGAGTGATGCCCGATGCCGATTACAAAATTTACCTTGATGCCTCAATCGAGGAAAGAGCTCGTCGGCGCAGTCTTGAAATGACAGCAAAAGGTCATGAAGTTGATATTAAACAGGTTGAAGAAGAGATTAGAAACCGTGATAAAATCGATTCAAACAGGGCAGATTCACCTTTAACCCTGGTTGATGATGCCATTATTATAGATACTACCGGAATGACCTTTGACGAAGTAGTTGCACAAATTGTAAATGAGGTAACAACCGGGGTAGCCGAATAAAGCCGGGTGAAAAGTTTGCTCTACAGGTTTGGACGTTTTATATCAAGTATATACATCAGAACAGTATTTCGCCTGAAAGTGCATGGCCTGGACAATTTGCCTGAGCGCAAGCCGTTTATAATTTGCGCTAACCATATCAGCATGATCGATCCGATGACAGTCGGAATTTCTATTCCGGGCCACTATCGTATTAAATACATGGCTAAATCTGAACTATTCAAAAACCCGATTTTGTCCATGATCCTGCATAAGCTGGAAGCATTCCCGGTTAACCGGCAGGAGGCCGATTTTGCAGCAATTAAGAAAGCCTATCGTATTTTGGCTGCCGGCGAAGTGCTTGGTCTGTTCCCTGAAGGTTCACGCAGTAAAAGCGGGGAAATGCAGCAGGCCTACAATGGCGCTGCCCTGATCGCTGTGCGTAGCGGAGTACCAATATTGCCAATTGCAATAAAAGGACCCTACCGCTTTTGCCGGCCTGTCCATGTTTTTATCGGTGAACCTTTTGTCATGCCACCTTTGCAGTATCAAAATAAAGAGGAAAAGAAGCGGCAGCTCGATATGATGAGCAGACAAATTATGGATACTCTGGCTGGTTTAATTGCTCAGCCCGGGGATTAGGAGTGTTTAAGTGCAAGTAATAGTTGGGAATAAAGCCGGTTTTTGCTCAGGAGTAAGCAAAGCGGTGAAGCGAATACTTGAAGAAACAGAAACTGGAAGTTGCGGAACGACACTGGGGCCTCTGGTCCATAACGAAGCTGTTGCTGAATATTTAAATAAATTTGGTATTCGTTCAGTTACTGCCCCCCAGGAAGCAAGTGGCAGTTTTGTTGCAGTCCGTACTCATGGGGTTACACCCAATGTTCTGCAGGAACTGCAAGATCTAATGAATATCAAACTAATAGATCTGACCTGTCCCCGCGTTCGCAGGGTGCAGGAGATTGTCGCCGATTTACGGCACAACAAGGTGAATATTTATATTTTTGGCAAGCGGGAACATCCTGAAGTTGAAGGATTAGTTGGTTGGGCTGGTGATAGCGCAGTGGTTTTTTCCCAGCCCGGTGATCTGGATGACCTTGAAATTAAAGAACCGGCTGCTCTGGTTGCCCAGACGACGGCCGGAACAGAAATGTTTGCCAGGGCGGTGGAGAAATTTAAACAACGTTTGCCATCAGCCCGAATATTTAACACCCTCTGCCCTGAAACTCAACTAAGGCAGGAAGAGGTTAAAGAATTGGCTCATAGGGTAGAAGCGCTGATTGTTGTTGGTAGTGAGACCAGCGCAAATACAAAAGCCCTTTATGAATGCTGCCGGCAGTATAAACCAGTCTGCCGGGTTAACAATTTTCGGGAGTTGGATCGTTCGTTTTTAAAGCGGTTTAATGTTATCGGCGTAACTGCCGGAGCATCAACTCCCCCCTGGACGATAAAGGAGGTAGTGGAAAGTATGGAGAATGAAAACATGGAAGTTCAGAATGACGAAGTGAAAAGTGAAGAATTACAGGAAGAGACCCTGGAGCAGGAAGAGACACAGGGTGAAGAGCAGTTTCAGTTTGACCAGGAACTAAAGGTGCCCCAGGTTGGCGAACAAGTTGCCGGCAAAGTGGCCAGAGTTACCGATGAGGAAGTATACGTAGATATTGGTGCAAAAACAGAGGCTATTCTTCCTGTGGCTGAAGTTCATCTGCCGGGCGACCAAAAGCTCTCGGATCTTTTTGCCCCGGAGGACAACATCGAAGTAACTGTTCTCGATGTTGATGATCAGGAAGGGAAAGTAGCTGTTTCTCATAAAAGGCTGGCCCGTGAAAAAAGAATTAGCGAGCTTGAAGAAGCTCTTGAGCAGGAATTAATTCTTGAAGCACCGGTTAAACAAGTTGTCGGAGCCGGGATGGTGATCGATCTTGGTAATGGCATAGAAGGGTTTATGCCTGGTTCACTGGTAGATACTCGTTTTATCCCTGACTTCACAGAATTTAAGGATCAGAATGTTAAATTTAAAATAATTGAATTTGACCGTGAGAAAGGCAAACTAATACTGTCGCGTAAGAAAATAATTGAGGAAGAAAGCCGGAAAGAAAAAGAGGCAACTTTGCAATCAATTGAGGTTGGCTCAACAATTACCGGAACGGTTAAAAGATTAACCGATTTTGGGGCATTTGTTGACGTTGGGGGCATTGATGGCCTGGTTCACATCTCGGAGTTGTCCTGGGAGAGGATCGGTCACCCCAGCGAAGTACTAAAAGTAGGCGAACAAATCGAGGTTAAAGTTCTTGAAGTGATTTCTGAGAAGGAAAGAATCAGCCTCAGTATCAGGAAAACTCAACCAGACCCCTGGACTAAAGCAGCAGAAGATCTGGAAAGTGGCCAGATTATGACCGGCAAGGTAACCCGCCTGGTTAATTTTGGTGCTTTTATAGAACTAAAACCAGGAGTGGAAGGATTAGCTCACATATCGCAACTTGCAGATTTCCATGTCAAGCACCCTTCAGAAGTGCTTAGCGAAGGGGAAGAAATTGAAGTTAAAGTTATTGAGGTAAAAACAAAATCGAAACGAATTAGCCTCAGCGTGAAAGATGCCGGCGGCGTCAACGTTGCACAAAATGTCACCATGTCCAACGGCAGTACCGATAACGGAAATGTTACCCTGGGCGATGTGTTTGGCGATCTTTTCGATAAAGAAGACTATCAGGCCAATGTTGTTGAAGATAACGACCATGAGGCTGATGATAAGGTGGAAGGCGAAGAGGAATAATGTCCAGGCTGCGTCGTAAAAACGAGCACCTGTTTGGAGCAGCCCGGAACATGCCGGCCAGGGCTGATTTCTCGGAGATCAGCTTTGTTCACAACTGTTTACCGGATTGCGATGTTGACGAA
>CAZCHW010000060.1:0-8868 GCA_964498375.1 uncultured Syntrophomonadaceae bacterium
GGGCATCTTGAAGAAGGGTTTATTGTTCCTGATTTAAAGCTGGCGGTTCTGACGTAATCTAATCTTGTTCCGCGGCGAAAAAAAAAGCGACGCTATCACTCCAGGGGTGATGGGGTACGGCTAAGTGATTACCGGGAACTGTCACCTGGCGATTATGTAGTGCATGAGCAGCATGGCATCGGCCAGTACCAGGGGTTGCACACCCTGGAAGTGGGCGGGATTAAGCGTGACTATTTGCACCTGAAGTACCGGGGCACTGATAAATTATACCTGCCAATTGACCAGGTGGGGCTGATTCAGAAGTACTCCGGCGGAGACGGTCCCGCTCCCCGCTTACACAGCCTAGGCGGAGCCGAATGGCAAAGGCTGAAAACGAAAGTTAATCGTTCAGTGGAGGAATTGGCAGGCGAGCTGCTGGCTCTTTATGCCGCGCGCCAGGCTGTGCAGGGATTTGCTTTTAGCCAGGATCATCCGTGGCAGCAGGAGTTTGAGTCTAATTTCCCATTTGAGGAGACTCCCGATCAAATAAAGGCGATTGCCGATGTCAAGGCTGACCTGGAGGCAAGTTTTCCGATGGACCGCTTGATCTGCGGTGACGTTGGCTATGGTAAAACTGAAGTGGCTATGAGGGCAGCATTCAAGGTAATAATGGAGGGCAAGCAGGTTGCTGTGCTGGTACCGACAACAGTTTTAGCCCAGCAGCATTTTCGGACTTTCCGGGAAAGATTTGAAGGCTTTCCAGTTAACATTGCCCAGTTAAGCCGCTTTGTTTCACCTGCCGAGCAGAAGAAAACAATTGAGGATGTTGCCAGAGGTAAAATTGATTTAGTGATAGGTACTCACAGGCTTCTCTCGAGAGATGTGCATTTTCATGATCTGGGTCTGCTGGTTGTTGATGAAGAACAGCGTTTTGGAGTTAAACAAAAAGAAAAAATGAAACAAATGCGCCTGGAGGTTGATACCCTGGCGATGACGGCCACTCCGATCCCACGGACGCTTCATCTATCCTTGGCCGGAGCGAGAGATTTGAGCATCATTGATACTCCTCCGGAAGATCGCTACCCAGTTCAGACATATGTAGTTGAGTATTCAGAAAACCTGGTCAGGGAGGCTGTGCAGCGTGAACTGAACCGGAAAGGCCAGGTATTTATTGTCTATAACCGGGTTAACCGGATCAACTCTTTTGCTGAAAAAATTGAAAAACTATTTCCCGGAGTAGAGATTGCCGTCGGTCATGGTCAGATGCCTGAACGACGACTTGAACAGGTAATGATCGGTTTCCAGGAGAAGCAATACCAGGTGTTGATCAGCTCAACAATAATTGAATCGGGACTTGATATCCCCAATGTCAATACGCTGATAGTATGCGAGGCCGACCGGTTCGGACTGGCTCAGCTCTACCAGATCAGGGGCCGTGTCGGACGTTCGAACCGGCTGGCCTATGCTTATTTGACTTACCGCAAAGATAAGATAATCTCTGAAACAGCCCGTAAAAGGCTGCGGGCAATCAGGGAATTTACTGAGCTCGGGTCGGGGTTCAAGATAGCCTTGCGTGATTTGGAGATCAGAGGGGCCGGCAATATATTAGGAGCGGAACAGCACGGCTTTATTGCCCAGGTCGGGTTTGACCTCTATGTAAAGCTGCTGGATCAGGCTGTGGCGGAACTGAAAAATGAAAAGCGGGAAGAAAAGCCGGTGGTAAAAATTGAACTGGAAGCGAACGCTTTTATCCCTTCATCTTACATTAACGCCCAAGATCAAAAAATAGACCTCTACCAGAGAATTTACCGGTCTTCAACAGCCGGAGAGCTACAGGATCTGGAAGCTGAAATGACCGACCGCTACGCTACTCCGCCGCAACCGGTCAGAACCCTGTTGAAAATTGCCGGATTGAGGGTTGCTGCTGCTTCCCTGAAGATTTCACAGATTCGCCAGGTGCATGGTTCCCTGGTGGTTCAGTTTAGCGCCAGCAGTCCGGTAGATGCTGACCTGATCAGCCAAATTGATTTCTTGCCGGAGGGCTGCCAGTTGAAAATAAGTTCAGCTGAGCCACTAATTATGAAAATAAGGTCTCTTTCAGACGATCTACCGGAATTGGATCAGGTGCATGCCTTTCTTGAAGAGATTATATCTCTTATAAGTAAGCGTGCCGGTAGTAGCCTGGGAAATCAGCTGTTATAATACAATTCAGTGAGATAAAGGCAGGTTAAGTTAGTGAGCAATGGTAATCAGGTTTTTGTCAGGGGTGCAGCAATCCTGGCCCTGACCGGTATTGGGGCCAGGGTGATCGGTGCTGTATTTCGCATTGTTCTGGCAGCTATTCTCGGCGACGAAGGGATTGGCCTTTATCAGTACGCTTACCCGATTTATTCCACCCTGCTGGTTATTTCTACAGCCGGGATTCCGGTTGCCCTGTCAAAAATGATGGCTGAAAAGATCGCCCTGCGCGATTACAGCGAAGCGTTACGTGTTTTCCGGATTGCTTTTATGCTTTTACTTTTCAGTGGACTGGCCATCGCTGTGATTATGCTGATTGCCGCTGAAACGGTGGCTCTCCACCTGGTTAAAGATGTCCAGGCTTACTATCCCCTGCTCGCTATTTCGCCGGCTATATTTTTTGTTACGATTATGGCCTCTCTGCGCGGATTTTTCCAGGGTCAGCAGAATATGGCTCCCACCGCTGTTTCTCAACTTCTGGAGCAGTTGGTCAGGGTTGGATTTTCTATCGTGATGGTGTTCCTGTTGTTCCCGATCGGCCTTGAGTATGCGGCGGCAGGAGCTACTTCGGGCGCATCTGCCGGTGGGCTGGCCGGATTAATTCTTCTGACGGTTTTGTATCTGCATCGCCGTAAGCACTGGTTTACCGAAGAGCAGTCAAATCAATTGACAAAACCTGAGCCTACAGGCCTGATTATTAAAAGAATCTTTGGTTTGGCTGTACCTGTAACGATCGGCGGCCTGGTGATTCCTTTGCTTAGTTTGATCGACCTGGCTGTTGTTCCGCGGCAGTTGCAGTCAGCCGGTTTCGATCTGGAAACAGCGCGGGCTCTTTACGGGCAGCTGACTGGAATGGCAGGGTCGGTGGTTTACTTTCCCAATGTAATTGCCCTGGCTCTCAGCATGAGTCTGGTTCCGGCTATTTCAGAAGCGCTGGCGTTGAACGATCAGGCCATGGTGCGCAGCCGTTCCGACCTTGGCATCAAACTGACTATGCTTTTTGCTCTGCCTGCGGCAATGGGTCTCTTCCTTCTGGCCGAGCCGGTAACAGTATTGCTATTTAATAATGCTGAAGCCGGTTTTCCCCTGGCTTACCTGGCCTGGTCGGTTATCCCGCTTTGTTTGTATGTCTCCACAACCGGTTTAATCCAGGGGCTGGGCAAACCTGTTGTTCCTGCGTTAAACATGTTTTACGGTGGATTGGTTAAAACGGTTATTGCCTGGTTTTTAACGGCTGTTCCGGCATTAAATGTTGGAGGAGCTGCCCTTGCTTCGGTAATCGGGCTCAGTCTGGCCGCCTTTCTTAACCTCAGGCAGGTTGGGCTCTTAACTGGCTGGCAGCCTAACCTGAAGCAGATGGTGCTTTTGCCTTCACTTGCTACTGTGGCTATGGGAGCGGCAGTATTAGGAATCGATTGGGGCACCAGGCTGATATTTTCTGCTTTTCTCTCTTCCGGCCAGGTTAATGCGCTGGCAGTTTCCGGAGCTATTGTTCTGGGGGTTATTGTTTATGGGCTTATTTTGCTCTTCAGTGGTGTCCTCAAGCAGGATGAATTAAAAATGGTTCCCTATCTTGGGAAAATATTGTCCGCTTTAGCCGGTCGCCTGGCCGGAAAGCAGTAATCTTAGGAGATGGTACAATGAGAAAAATAGTTATTATCGGGCTCGGTCCGGGCGATCCGGCTCAGGTTACTGCGGAAGCTCATCGTTACCTTACCGGCAACAATCCGCTCTATTTTCGGACGCTTTACCACCCTGCTGCCCGCTTTTACAGCGCTAAGAGAAAAAAAACCTTTTCTTTTGACAATCTCTATGAAGACTGTGAAAACTTTGAAGAGGTCTACCGGTCTATTACCAAACAGATTTTGTATGCCGTGCAGCGTAGTCAGATTGTCTGTTATGCCGTGCCGGGAAACCCTTCAGTTGGCGAATCAACAGTCGATCGTTTGCGCAGGATGGCATCGCGACTTGGCATAAAAATAAAGGTAGTTGCCGGCTTGAGCTTTCTCGAACCGATGATGAATCGCCTGAAAATAGATCTTCTTGATGGTCTGACAGTTCTTGATGCCCTGGAGCTGGAGAAACTTAAAGAGCCGTTAAGCCACCATCTGATTCTTGCACAGGTATACAGCCGAGCGATTGCATCGCGGGTTAAGCTTGGCTTGCTGGAACTGTACCATCCGGAGCATCCAGTGACGATAGTTAAGGCTGCCGGAGAAAAAAATGAAAATATCAAGACCACTGATTTAAGCAGCCTGGATCATAGTTTCTCTTTTAATCACAGTGTTTCACTCTACCTGCCCCCCTGTGCAGGCCGTTCTCTGGGAGAATTGACTGCAATTATGGAAAAGCTGCGGGCGGAGGACGGTTGCCCCTGGGACCGTAAACAGAACCATCTGAGTTTGCGACAATACCTGATCGAAGAAGCTTATGAGGTTGTCTCCGCGATCGATGATCACAATGATCAGGAACTTCTTGAAGAACTGGGGGATTTATTGTTGCAGGTGATTTTTCACAGCCAGATTGCCCGTGAGGAAGGTCGATTCACCATGGCAGACGTGATTGAAGCGATTACCGGCAAACTGAAACGGCGCCACCCCCATGTTTTTGGGTCCCGCAAGGCAGCTGATGCCGAGGCAGTGAAAACTCTATGGGAAGAGATTAAGGCCGGAGAACGAAAACTGGCGCAGAGCCGTAATGTTCTGGCAGTCGATCAGGGGCTTCCGGCGCTTTTAAAAGCTTTTAAATTGCAAAAAAAAGCAGCTGCTTTGGGGTTTGACTGGCCTACGGCAGAAGGCCCGCTGGAAAAGGCTGGCGAAGAATTGGCGGAACTGTCTGCAGCATTAAAATCAGGCGAGCAGGAAGCAATTGAGGAAGAGCTGGGCGATTTTTTATTCTCTATAGTTAATCTATCCCGTTTTCTTAAAGTAAATCCCGAACTTGCACTCGGTAAAACAATCCTTAAATTTAACGAACGCTTTTCCTATATTATAGAAAAAGTAGAATATACAGGTAAAAGTTTTGACCAATTCAGCCTGGAAGAGCTTGATCAATGGTGGAATGAAGCTAAAAAAATAGGGAAAAAGGGCAAGTAAAGCAGGAATCTTCAAAATAAACGCGAATATCTGTTAGCAACAAAGGTTTCTATTATGGACGAGGAGGGTTTTACAAAGTGAATAAGTCTGAACTGGTAGATCTGGTTGCTGAGAAAGCAGGAATGTCTAAAAAGGACAGCGAGAAGTCAGTTAAAGCTGTTTTAGACAGCATCACAGACGGGCTGGTCAAAGGCGAAAAAGTCCAGTTGGTTGGTTTCGGCACTTTTGAAGTTCGCAACCGCAAAGAGCGCGAAGGACGTAACCCGGCTACAGGTGAAAAGATTAAAATTAAAGCCTTGAAGGTTCCTGCTTTCAAACCGGGCAAAGCGTTAAAAGAAAAAGTCAAATAAAGGGGTAACCAAACAAATTATTTTTTTACGGAATCATATTCCCCCATCCCCCGGCAGGGGGTTTTTTTTCCTGCCGGGGGGATGGTAAATAATTCTCATGCAGAAGCAGGAAAAGATATTCTACTGTCGAAAGATGTTATCAAATAATGGATGATTCGGAATGCTGTGGTAATGATGGGTAATAGGTCAAAAAAAAACAGGTCCTCTGTCTCTGAACTGCCCCGGCGCCGGGAGAGCGGTTATGGTATGTACCGCTTGATCAGCTTGGTCGGGCTTTTTCTGATTGCCGGAATGGCGGTCGTAATCGGAGCCCAGGCAATTCAGCAATATAAGATTGCCCGCGAACTGGCTGTCTACGAGGAACGGATAATGGAACAAACAGCAAAACAGGAAGCCTTGATGGAAGAAATTGATAAATTGGACAGCCTTGAATATCTGGAAGTACTAGCTCGCGACCGTCTAGGCCTGGTTAAACCAGGTGAGATTATTTTCCAGTTTGAGGATTGACAATAGGTAGAAAAAAGTTATAATAACCTTAGTCTGCAAGTATTTTAATCAAGGAGGAGTTTTTTATCAAGAAAGAAATAGTTGTCGGAAGCATAATGGAAGGGGTGATCACCGGCATAACTAAATTCGGAGCCTTTGTGGAGTTACCGGGCGGAGTTACCGGGTTGGTTCATATCTCCGAAATAGCGGACGAGTATGTTAAGGATATTAACGACTTCTACAAAAAGTCCGATACGGTTAAAGTCAAAGTCCTCTCGGTTGAGAACAATGGCAAAATTGGGCTCTCCATTCGTCAGGCTGTTGAAGGATATAAGCCGGAGAAAAGCAGTAACCGGGGCAAAGCGGCTGCTGCAAATAAGGCTTCATTTGAAGACAAGATGAACCGCTTCCTGAAGGAAAGTGACGAGCGGTTGCTTGATCTAAAGCGTAACACGGAATCAAAAAGAGGCGGCCGCGGTTCTTTCAGGGAAGCCTTTTAATAGATAGATGGTTCAGCTATTCAGTTGGAAAGGCACTCTGATTCAGGGTGTTTTTTTATCTTTACCAAAGGTGATTTATGATCAGTGAAGTGCTGTTCAAAAAATTTTCGCAGTTCATTGAGGAGAATAAATTGGTCCAGGACGGTGAAACGGTTGTATTAGCCGTTTCGGGCGGCCCAGATTCACTGTGTCTTTTTGATCTCTTTCGCACGATAGCTTCTGAAAAAAACTTGAACCTGGTAGTTGCTCACCTCAATCACTGCCTCAGACCGGAAGGAGCAATAGAGGCTGAAACAGTCCGAAAAATGGCTGGTCAGCACGGCTTGCCCTGCGAAGTTGCAGCGGTTGATGTTGCTCTTTTAAAAAAAGAAAGAGGTATCGGAGAGGAAGAAGCGGGACGTCTGGCCCGCTATCGTCATTTTTATGAAGTAGCCTGCAGATACGAGGCCGGTGTTGTGGCGACGGCGCATCATCGTGATGATCTGGCCGAAACTGTTTTACTCAACATTATCAGGGGTACCGGTGTGGACGGCCTGGCCGGTATTCTGCCGCGCCGATCCTGGAGAGGTTTGCGTTTGATTCGTCCCCTGCTGTCAATCAGGCGCAGTGAAATAGAAGAATATTGCCGTGTAAATCATTTTAGCCCCTTTACAGACAGCAGTAACCTGCAACCTTTTTATAAAAGAAATAAAGTTCGCCTTGAATTAATACCATACCTTGAAGAACAGTATAACCCGGCAATTAAGGAAAGCCTGGCCGGTTTGGGTGAACTGGCGGCACGCGATCGATCTCTGCTTCAACCGCTGGCCCGGCAATACTTCAAACGTCTGGCCAGGGTGGAAAAAGGAAAAATCAGATTGCACATTAAGAAGCTAGCTGCTCTGCCGGTGGCGCTGCAGGGGCGGATATTATTTTATACCCTTAAACGCCTGGTTCCGGGAGGACGGCTTAGCCGTCTGCATGTAGAGCAGCTGTTGCAGTTGTTGAAAAAAAAGAAAATGGGCTTACAGCTGACCCTGCCGGAACGCTGCCAGGCAGTACTTGGGAGAAAGGAACTGATAATCTGCCGCCGTTCTGGTCGGGCTATTTCATTTGAACCTCGGGTGCTGCCGGTTCCGGGAAGGTTGGAACTACCCGGTTGTGGGATAATCGAAGCCAGTCTGGCAGCAGTAGATGGCCTTAAATGGCCTCCGCAAAAAGATCAGGCTTTCCTTGATTATGAATTACTGCCGACAGAACCTCTGATTGTCAGAACCCGTCGTCCCGGGGATCGTTTTTACCCCCAGGGTGCTCCGGGTGAAAAAAAACTTAAGGATTTTCTGATCGATCAAAAAACAGATGCATTACTGCGTGACAGAATCCCCCTGGTGACAGTTGGTGATCAGATAATTTGGGTAACCGGGATGAGAATTGCTCATCCGTTCCGGATCACCGCTCAAACCAGGCAGGTGTTGCTGCTTGAGTACACTTGCAACGATAATATTAAATCTTAAAAGGTGGTAGCAATAATGAATCGTGAGCAGATGGAAGTAATGATCCCGGCTGAAGAGATCGAGAAGAGAATTGCTGAGCTGGCAGCAAAAATATCTGAAGATTACCGTGGCCATGACCTGTTGTTAATTGGAGTATTGAAAGGGGCGGTAATATTTTTAAGTGATCTGATCCGCCATCTTGATATTCCGGTGGCGATTGATTTTATGGCAGTTTCAAGTTATGGTGCCGATACAACCTCATCAGGTGTGGTTCGTATACAGAAAGACCTCGAGCAAAGTATTAAGGATAAAGATGTTTTAATTGTTGAAGATATTGTTGATACCGGGTTAACCCTCAGTTATCTTTTTGAGAACCTGGCCAGCCGTAACCCGCGTTCACTGAAAGTGGTAACCCTGCTGGATAAACCGGAGCGTCGCAAGGTTGAGTTTAACCCCGACTACTGCGGTTTTTGTATTCCCGACCGGTTTGTGATCGGTTACGGTCTTGATTTTGATGAAAATTACCGCCAACTGCCGGATATTTGTGTGTTAAACCAGTAAGGCGAAGTTTCCTGCTTTCCCAGCCGGATTTATTGCTTCTGGAATAACGGTGTGTTAAAATTGAGTTTAGGCCTTGAGGGGCTTAATAGGAGAGGAGGAAACTTCTTGAGCCCATTTCTTAGACAAATTACTTTCTACCTGGTGATAGCACTGGTAGTGTTTGCATTGTTAGCGACTTTTAATTCCG
>CAZCHW010000061.1:0-8843 GCA_964498375.1 uncultured Syntrophomonadaceae bacterium
TACGGCTTCAACCAGGGCGATATAAAAGGCTTCAGCTTGTCTCAACGGGGAGAAATGTGCTTTTTCCGGGTGCGTTTTCCAGATAACAGTGAGGGGCAGTTTGAATCGCCTCTCCCAGGACGGGAGTCGGCCAGCAATGCCCTGGCGGCTCTTACCGTCGGATATATCCTTGGCTTGTCGCCGCAGCAGATGCAGGAAGGGTTAAAACAAAGCAAAGCTACGGCGGGCAGGCTCCAGGTTCTATATAACCGAAGCGGCGTTATGATTATCGACGATACTTATAATGCCAACCCTGCATCGGTGAGGGCTGCTTTAAAAGTCCTTACCGACCTTGGCGGACGAAACTCAGTTGCCGTGCTGGGCGATATGCTTGAGCTCGGTTTCGCCGCCCGCGAAGCACACAGTTCAATCGGCCGCTTCGCGGCCGATTGTTCTATCAAGCACCTGATCACTGTGGGAGAACAGGCGGCCTTTTCTGCCCGTGAAGCTGCTGCAGCAGGTATTTCTGCCGTCCCCTGCCGGGACCATGACCAGGCTATGGAGGTTTTGCAGCGACTGCCGCTTGGACGGGGCTGGGCTGTTCTGGTTAAAGGTTCCCGCGGGATGCAGATGGAAAAAATTGTTGAACGGTTATTGAACGAAAAGGAGGCCGGAATGTGATGCTGATCAAGTCAGCTCTTGCCCTGCTTGTTGCTTTACTGGCAGTTCTTTTTACCGGACCTCTTTTTATTAGGCAAATGAAACAGCTGCAGTATGGTCAGCAAATCCGGGATGATGGGCCGGCCAGCCATACGGCCAAAGCCGGAACTCCGACCATGGGCGGGGTTTTAATCCTCCTTGCAGCAGCAGTGGCAGCAGTGATTTTTAGCTTTCTATACCCTGCAACATACATTATTCTGCTGGTGATGCTCGGCTGTGGTTTGATCGGTTTTGTAGACGATTACCTTAAAATTGTGCGCCATCGCTCGCTTGGTCTCAGGGCCCGTGCGAAACTGTTGGGCCAGGTCTTTACAGCCCTGCTTTTTATTGCAGTCCTTTTGTTGGCCGGGTTGTATGATCCGGCCGTAAGAGTTCCCTTTTCTGCTGTGGAACTTAATCTCGGCTATCTATATCCCCTGTTCATCGTTCTGCTGGTTCTCGCGGCGACGAATGCGGTTAATCTGACCGACGGAGTAGACGGTCTTGCCGCCGGGACATCTGTGTTGGCCCTTGCTGCTTTTCTGGTGATTGCAATCTGGAAGGGCGAGTGGGCTGTGGTTGTAGTAAGTGCCGGTTTAATAGGGTCTTTGCTGGGATTTTTAATCTTTAACCGCCACCCGGCCCGCTTATTTATGGGTGATGTTGGATCACTTGGTCTGGGAGGCGCTTTTGCCGCCCTGGCCGTTGTAACAAAAACAGAATTGTTCTTACTGATTATCGGCGGCATATTTGTAGTTGAAACGATCTCGGTGATCGCCCAGGTGATCAGTTATCAGCTAACAGGTAAAAGAATATTGTTGATGTCACCTTTGCATCACCACTTTGAGTTGAAAGGCTGGTCTGAGTGGCGGGTGGTTCTTTCGTTTTGGAGCGCTGCTGCGCTTTTTGCCCTGCTCGGTTTAATAGCATACCGCTGATTTACGGAGGTTTCAAATGATCGATTTAATCAAAGGGAAAGAGGTTCTGGTGATCGGCATGGCCCGCAGCGGCCTAGCTGCTGTCGAGTTGCTGATTTCAGGTGGCGCTGCGTCAGTGACGATTACTGATCAAAAAGATGCCGCTTCCCTGCAGGAACCACTACAAAAATTGAGTCGTCTGGCGCAGGTTAAGACGGCTGTCGGCGGTAACCCCATTCAGCTAGTCAGCAAAGATCTCTCTCTTATTGTTACCAGTCCGGGGGTGCCACCGCGGTTGGATCTCTTTAGGAAAGCTGAAGAGCTCGGTATTCCGGTGATTTCCGAAATAGAGCTGGCCTATACATTTTTAAAAACGCCCTTGATCGGTATAACCGGCACAAATGGTAAAACCACTACCACCGCCTTAATCACGGCGATGCTCAGGGAAGCTGGCATTAAACCTGTTGAGGCAGCCGGAAATATTGGAACGCCACTGAGCAATCTGGCCGGTAAATTTAGCGCCCAGGGTTATATTGTTGCCGAACTGAGTTCATTCCAGCTTGATCGAATCAGTGCTTTTCGGCCGTACATTGCCCTTGTTCTCAATTTTGCTCCCGACCATATCGATTACCATGGCAGTGAAGAAGCATATTACCGGGCTAAATCCCGGATAATAGAAAACCAGTTGCCTGGTGATATTACCATTCTTAATGCTGGTGACCAGTCTGTAGCCCGCCTGGCCGGCCAGTCCAGGGGTAAACTGGTCTGGTTTGACCGCCGTCCGGTTGAATGCGGTGCCGGACTTGAAGGTGATTGGCTGGTAATTTACAACCCGGGCAGCGAACCGCAAAAAATTTGCCGGGCCGCAGAAATAGCTTTGCCGGGTGAACATAATCTTGAAAACTCTCTGGCTGCAGCTGCTGCCGCTTGGTCGGCCGGTGCTGACGGGCCGGCAATAGCGCGGACATTGTGCACCTTTAAGGCTTTGGAACACCGGTTAGAGCATTTTTTACAACGCAACGGAATCGATTATATCAACGATTCAAAGGGGACAAATCCCGGATCGACGATCAGGGCGCTGCAATCGTTTCCCGGTCGTTCCCTGGTTTTGCTCGCCGGCGGGATGGATAAGGGTGCTGATTTTGCTGCTCTAAGCGAAGTGATTAAACAAAAAGTTAAAAAAGTGATTATATTCGGTGAAACGAAGGCTAAAATTGCCGCATCCCTGGAACAGGCAGGGTACTACAGTTATTCGGTCGCGGCCGACCTTGAAGAAGCGGTTACAGAAGCTGAACAGGCGGCGGAGCCGGGCGACCTGGTTTTATTATCCCCTGCCTGCGCCAGCTGGGATATGTTCAGCGATTATGAAGAACGGGGCCGCATCTTTAAAAACCTGGTGCAAAAGCTTCAACAGGAAAGTTAAGGAAAGGACAGAGTTAGATGACAGCCAGAAGTGAACAAAAGGAATACGATCGCATCCTCTTGCTGACAACAGTGATCCTGCTGGCAATCGGCTTAATCATGGTTTTTAGCGCCAGCTTCATCGTTGCCGAGGAAAGCAGCGGCGATCCCTTTTACTTTCTGAAACGTCAAGCCCTCTGGATAGCAATTGGCCTCTTCTGTCTTTTCCTGTTTTCCAAGTTAAATTACCTGGTTTTAAAAAGAATGTCACTGGTGATCCTGCTCATCAACTTTATCCTGCTCGGTTTGATATTCAGCGCCCTCGGCACTGATCTCGGCACCGATGCAAGACGCTGGCTGGCAATCGGTCCGGTGGTGCTGCAACCATCTGAATTCAGCAAGCTTGCTTTTGTGATCTTCACCGCTGCCTATATGAGCAGTCGGCGCATTGACATTCGCAATATCCTGACCTCGGTAATCCTGCCGGTTTCGATTGCCGGGGCTGCGCTTTTACTGATTGCCATTCAACCCGACTTCGGGACTGCCCTGGTTGTTCTGGCCGGGGCCTGCCTGGTAGTCTTTTTTGCCGGTGTTCCCCTGGCGCGGGCAGCAGGTCTTTCATTGATTGCTTTTCCGCCGCTTGGTTACCTGATGGTCCAGGAAGAGTACCGTTTACAGAGGATTTTTACTTTTCTCGATCCCTGGGCTGATGCCGGAGGTTCAGGGTACCAGATTATCCAGTCTTTATACGCCCTGGGTAGCGGCTATATTTTTGGCAGCGGGCTTGGCCGGGGCCGACAGAAGCTTTTTTACCTGCCCGAACCACAAAACGATTTTATCTTTGCGGTAATCGGCGAAGAGCTTGGTTTTATCGGCGGGGTAGCAATTTTACTGCTTTACCTGATCTTTGTCTGGCGCGGTTTTCAGATTGCCATGCAGGCGCCTGATCTGTTTGGCAGTTTACTCGCCGCGGGCCTGACTTTTATGATTGCCCTGCAGGCAATGATCAACGTTGCTGTAGTCAGCGGTTCACTGCCGGTAACGGGAATCAATTTACCCCTGATTAGCGCAGGAGGCAGTTCGATCCTTTTTACCCTGATCGCAATCGGAATATTGTTAAATATCTCTAAGCACAGGCGCACTGATGCTGCAGCATACAAGGAGAGCTGAGATGAATATTTTAATCGGTGGAGGAGGAACAGGAGGGCATATCTACCCGGCGTTGGCTCTGGCCCGTTACGCCAGAAAAATCGACCCCGACAGTCGTATCCTTTTTGTCGGCAGTGCTGCCGGGATGGAAAGCCGAATTGTTCCCGCTGCCGGTTTTCAACTGCAAACTATTCCGGCCAGCGGTTTTAAACGCACCGTAAAAGGGTTGGGCCGGACAATGACTGATCTGTTTGCCGGGATAAGAGAAGCTGCTGGAATAATTGACAGGTTCAAACCGCAGGTAATCTTTGGCACCGGGGGATATGTAGCCGGGCCTCTGATGATTGCAGGGGTAATAAAAAGATTTCCGGTGGTCATACATGAGCAGAATGCCATTCCCGGGATGACTAACCGCTGGATCACTCCCTTTGTGAAGAAGGTATGTCTCTCGTTTGCCGAAACAGCGGAAAGGCTGCCCAGTCGCAGTAAAACAATTTTTACCGGGAACCCCCGGGCAGCGGAAGTGCAGGCGGTCAGCCGAGAAGAAGGGTGTCGTCAATTTGGTTTTGACGCTGAGGATCAAATTATTTTAGTTTACGGCGGCAGTCGTGGGGCGCAGCAATTAAACCAGGTTGTTTCCGACTACCTGGCCGCAGGGTTGCTACCGGAGACCTTAAAAATGATCTACATTACCGGGGACATTTATTACGACGAAATAAGAACAAAATTGCCTGATTTGCCGGATCAGGTCAGGCTGTTGCCTTATCTGGAGAATATGCCGGTAGCCCTGGCGGCAGCTGATCTGGCTCTGACTCGAAGCGGCGCAACCACTCTGGCAGAAATTACAGCCCTGGGAGTGCCGGCTATTCTAATCCCTTCGCCAAACGTGGTTAATAATCATCAGTACTATAATGCCAGGATTCTCGCCGACCGTGACGCTGCTGTTTTGATTGAAGAAAAGGACTTTAACCGGCAGCGTTTGCAGAATGAACTGAGCCGCCTGTTCAAAGATCGACAAATTATACAGGCAATGGCTAAAAACAGCAGACAACTCGGGGTTCCCGATGCTGCAGAGCGAGTTTACCAGGTTCTCAGGGAGGTGATCCAATGACCCTGGAGCGGGAGTTAAAGGAGAAAAATTTATCAGGTTTTAAGCGCAACGAACCAATGGCAGATCATACCACCTGGCAGGTGGGCGGGCCGGCCGACTATTTTGTTACACCAATAGACCTTGACGAAATTGCTGCTATTCTTAGGCTGAGCGAACATTATCAAATTCCGCTTTACGTGATCGGTAACGGCAGCAATCTATTGGTGCTCGACGGAGGAATCCGGGGCCTGGTATTGAAAATTGGCGACCCATTTTGTTATGTCAACAAACTGTCCGATGGCTTACAGGCAGGTGCCGGTACGGCTATGACAATGCTTGCTAAATCTGCCCTGGAAGCCAGCCTGACCGGCCTGGAATTTGCAGTCGGCATACCCGGGTCAGTCGGCGGGGCGGTTATTATGAATGCCGGTGCTTTCGGCGGTTATATCGGTGACCGGGTGAGCCAGGTCAAGCTGGTAAACCGGCAGGGCCAGGTAGAACTGCTTGGACACGAACAGCTTCAGTTCAGCTACCGCAGCAGCAACCTGGTTGGGCGGGGCGTCGTGGCAGAAGTAACTTTTAATCTAAGCAAAGGTGACAGTGCTGAAATTGGCAGGCAGATGGAACATTTTCTAAACGAACGCAGGCGTCGGCATCCCAGTTTGCCCAGCTGCGGCAGTGTCTTTCGCAATTTGCCAGGCCGTCCTGCCGGGCAATTAATTGAACAGGCAGGGGGAAAGGGCTTGCGGTTCGGTGGAGCGGAAGTGTCGCAGCAACATGCAAATTTTATTGTCAACAGGGGTAATGCTACAGCAGCCGATTTGCTGAACGCGATCAGAACGGTGCAAAAGCTGGTCAGGGAAAAACATGGTATTGAGTTACAGCCAGAAGTGAAGATTGTCGGAGAGGAGAGCTAACCTGTGGGTAGAAAAAGCGAACATTTACAGTTGGTTAAACAACCTAAAGCCCTGCCGCGCTGGAAGAAAACCCTGCGCTTCCTGTTTCGGTTAACCCTGCTGGTTGCCCTTTTCGCGCTTCTTAAGTACGGTGAAACTTTTTTCCGGGTTGACCAGATCACAGTTGAAGGCACTGTCAACCTGGATAAGCAGGCGATTTTGGAAGCGGGTAATTTGAACCAGGGCATGAGTATTCTCTTTTTTAAAGAAAGCGCAGTTGCCGAGGCTATAATGCAGCAATACCCAGAAATCAGAGAAGTAAGCATTTCCCGGCAACTGCCGGATCGGCTGAATGTGGAACTAACTGAGCGAACCCTGGCTGCTTACCTGGTTAGCCCGGATGGCTACTGGTTAATCGATAGCGATACAGTCTTTTTTGCCTCTACCGTTACCCCGGCAGGAGATTACCCTGTAATACTGGGCCTGGAGGATACAGCAATAGTGGCGGGACAGCCAATTGACTGCCGCAGCCGCCGCGAGACTTTACGCAGCTTTTTCCAAAGCTGGGAACTATATGAGCAGCTAAGAATTGAGGAGTTGGAATTCTCGGACCGCTATAACCTTGTTGCCCGCCTGGCCGGAGATGTGGAAATCTGGCTTGGTGATGATCAGAACATGGAAAATAAGCTGTTACTGGTTCGGGAAACGCTGCCTCACCTGGATGGGGAGATTCAGGCCCGGCTGGATGTCCGGTCAGGTAAGCGGCTGGTTGTTTCGGGCAGCGCACTGATTGAGGAAAAGGAGGTGAACTGGTAGAAAAAAAAAGGAAATAGTTGAAATGTGTAGAATAATTTACTAACGTTGCATCAGGTTGGAAGGTAAGGGGGTATTTTGGTGAGTAAAAAGAACTATTTAGTTGGCATAGATGTTGGGACCGCCGAAGTCAGGGTTGGAATAGGAGAACCCCGACCCGACGGGACAGTAAGCCTGATCGGGCTGGGTTTAAGCCCTTCCGATGGCGTCAGAAAAGGCGTGATCGTCGATCTGGAAAAAACCATCGAATCGATTACCGCTGCAGTCGAAGAGGCCGAGCGGATGGCCGGCTTCAAGATTGAATCTGCCTTTGTCGGCCTGAAAGGTTTGAACATCGAACTGGTTACCAACCGGGGTGTTGTCGCTGTTACCTCTGAAGACCGGGAAATCCGTGAAGAAGACCTCGATCGGGTAATTCAGGCCGCCAAGGTTGTCGCCCTGCCGATGGACCGCGAGATTGTAGACATTATCCCCCGTGAATACATCGTCGACGGTTTTGACGGCATCAGGGATCCCCTTGGTATGCTGGGGGTACGTCTTGAAGTTGACGCTATGATTGTTACTAGCCTGACAACTTCGCTGCACAACCTGTTGCGCTGTATTAACCGGGCCGGGATTAATATAAACGGCCTGGTCCTCCAGGCGCTGGCCAATGCCGAGGTGGCCCTGACTCCTGACGAGCGCGATCTGGGTGTTTTTTTGATTGATATTGGCAGCGGAACCACCGAAATTGCCCTGTTCCAACATGGCAAATTGCAGAAACTGGCAGTAATTCCCGTGGGTGGTGACCACATTACCACTGATTTGGCTGCCGGTTTAAGAATCAACCACCAGACCGCGGAAGATCTGAAGAAGAGCCACGCTTCTGCCTTGCAGGCGCTGGCCGAAAGTGAACCAAAAATAGAAGTTAAGGCTGTAGGCAGCAACGAGCTCAGGCTGGTGTCGGAAAGAGAGCTCACAGCATTTATCGAGCCGAGGATACAGGAAATTTTTCAAATAGCCAGAGAAGAAATGATCAAAATGGGTTGGTCGCAGCTTCCTCCCGCGGGTTTGGTATTACGCGGTGGCGTTGCCTCGATGAAAGGCATTGCCCAGGTAGCCGGTGACTATTTTGAAAGCGATCAAATCCGCCTGGCTGATTTTGAGGTGGCAGGCATTCAGAGTCCCACTTATTCAACGGTAATCGGGTTACTCTACTATGTGCATCGCCACCAGCCGAAAATGTTTATCAATGAACGAAGCAAACCGGTTAAAAAACGCGGCCCCGGATTATGGCAGCGGATTAAAGACTGGATGACCGATATAGTTGACTAGATGAGCATACTATATTCAGGAGGTGCTTTAAAGTGATTGAGTTTGATATTGAAATGGAACAATATGCATCTATAAAAGTTGTTGGAGTAGGTGGAGGAGGCAGCAATGCTGTAAACCGAATGATTGCTTCCGGCCTGCAGGGCGTTGACTTTTGTGCAGTAAATACTGATGCCCAGGCTCTTTTCCTGGCCAATGCTGCGACCAAATTACAAATTGGCGAGCAGCTGACCAAGGGGCTCGGGGCGGGAGCCAATCCCGAAATTGGCCGTAAGGCGGCTGAAGAAAGCCGAGACGCTGTTGAAGCAATGCTTAAAGGTGCAGACATGGTTTTTATCACCGCCGGTATGGGCGGTGGAACCGGTACCGGGGCTGCTCCGGTAATTGCCGAGGTGGCGCATAAAATGGGAGCTCTCACGGTAGGTGTGGTAACCCGGCCTTTTGGCTTTGAAGGTAAAAAAAGGAAGCAGCAGTCAGAGGAAGGCATTACCTGCCTGAAAGAAAAGGTGGATACACTGATCACCATTCCCAACGACCGCCTTCTGCAGATTGTCGAAAAGAAAACCCCCATCCTGGAGGCATTCAGGG
>CAZCHW010000062.1:0-8831 GCA_964498375.1 uncultured Syntrophomonadaceae bacterium
GGTGATGGTGGGTGGAACAGCCAACTCAGACTGGCGCTTTATATGTGATCTTGCTGACGCGCTAGGTGCACGCTGGAATTTTAATGACCTGGATGCAGTGCGCCTGGAGATGAAGAGTGTAACCCCGGTTGACTAATTACCGGTGATAAATAACCAGTATATGGAGACTTAATGGCAGAAAACAAGACCATTTACAGGGTATCTGAGATAAACCGCTATCTGAAGAATAAAATTCAGGGTGATCCGGGTCTGCAAAATATCTGGGTTTCCGGTGAACTCTCTAACTTTAAACATCACCGCTCCGGCCACATGTATTTTACAGTTAAAGACGGAGCGTCATCTTTACGTTCAGTTTTTTTCCGCCGGGAAAATGCCCGTTGTCCTTTTCAACCGGCCGATGGTATGGAAGTTCTACTTTATGGAAATATTTCTGTTTACGAACCTGACGGTGTTTACCAGCTCTATGTAAGCTTGCTGGAACCGGCCGGGACAGGTTCTCTTTACCTGGCTTTTGAGCAGCTTAAAGAGAAGCTTGCTGCCGAGGGCTTGTTCAGGGAAGACCGTAAAAAAATTGTGCCGCAGCTGCCGCGCCGGATTGGGTTAATTACCTCTCCCAGCGGTGCCGCGCTGCAGGATATTATTGCTACCGTTGAGAAACGTTTTCCGCACGTTGAATTGCTGGTGGTGGAAAGCCTGGTACAGGGCGCCGGTGCGGCAACCGACCTGGTCAGGGCGATAAAACTACTTAACCACCGCACTGATATTGACCTGGTTATTCTGGCTCGCGGTGGAGGGTCGCTGGAAGATCTCTGGCCATTTAACGAAGAGAGTGTCGCCCGGGCTATTTACAGTTCCCGGCTGCCGGTTATTTCTGCAGTGGGACACGAAACCGATTTTACGATTGCCGATTTTGTTTCCGATTTACGGGCTGCAACTCCTACTGCAGCGGCCCAGCTTGCCACACCGGAGCTGGAGGAAATAGAAGCTAGGCTTGACCACTTTGAACGAAATGCAGCCCTGGCCCTGCAGCGCCGTTTGAGCCAGGAAAAACAGTATCTTGACCAGCTGGTCAGCGAGAGATTTTTTCGCCTGCCTGTCAGCAGGGCTCAGGCATTACGAGATAAATTGGTTTCACTGGAAGGCGATCTGCGCCGGGAATCTGTCAGAAACTTGCAGGATAAAGGAAACCGGCTGAAAAACCTGGTTGATAAACTGGAAAGTTACAGCCCCTTGAATGTGATGAGCCGTGGATACAGTTATTGCCGGGACGAACAGGGCAACATCATCCGTACAATTCGCGATGTGAAACCGGGCGGGCTGTTAAACCTAAATTTCCGGGATGGACGGGCGCAATGCAGGGCTGAAAAGGTTGAGGAGGATGCAGCTGTTGAAGGATAAAACAGAAAAATATAAATTAGATCATTTAAGCTATGAAGAAGCTATTGCCAGGCTGGAACAGATAGTTAACCGGCTTGAGGATGCAGAGGTCCCCCTGGAGGAATCACTGGCCTCTTTCCAGGAAGGGATTGCTCTGTCCAGGTATTGCAGGGCTAAACTGGCTGAAATAGAATTTAAGGTTGAATACCTGTTGAAAGAGGAACAGCAAAGCCTGCCCATGCCTGGAGATAACAATGAACAGGAAAGAGCGGTGCAGGAAGAAACAGAATGATTAACCTGGATAGCTACCTGGAAAGCAAAAAAGAACTGATCGATCGCCGGTTAATGCAAACTTTGCCGACCGGTGCTCCATCGGTAATTACCGCTGCTATGCGTTATAACCTCGAAGCGGGCGGCAAAAGACTTCGCCCGGTTCTTACTCTGGCAACCAGTGAAGCCCTTGGCTGCCGCGATGATTCAGTGCTCAACGTTGCCTGCGCAATTGAAATGATTCACACTTATTCCTTAATTCACGATGATCTGCCGGCAATGGATAATGCCAATCTGCGTCGTGGCGTACCAACCTGTCACCGGGTTTACGGTGAAGCGATTGCTGTTCTGGCCGGTGATGCTTTTTTAACCCTTGCCTTTGAACTAATCAGCCGTTACGGTTTGATTGAAGGGAATGCTGAAAGAGCGGTACGTATATCAGCTGAGCTGGCTGTAGCTGCTGGAATGAAGGGGATGATCGGCGGACAGGTTCTGGATTTGCTGGCCGAAGGTCAAGATCTTAACCTTAAGGAAGTGGAGACTGTTGCACTCCTGAAAACAGGAGCCCTTTTGACTGCTTCAGTAACCTGCGGGGCCCTTGCGGCCGGCGTTTCAGCTGAAGAGTATCATCACCTGAAAAGCTATGCCAGTAACCTGGGCACAGCTTTTCAGATTATTGATGATCTGCTGGATTACGAAAGCAGTGAAGAAGAACTTGGCAAGCCGGTCGGACATGATGCGGTCAGCGCAAAAGCAACTTATCCCGCCCTGGTTGGCCTGGAGAAGGCGCGGGAAAAAGCGGAAGAGCTTTACGGAGAAGCGCTGCTTTCACTGGAAAAGATTGCTTTTCCAACAGACTTGCTGGCTGCACTGGCTCATAAGTTCATATACAGGAGGAAGTAACCGGGTTCACCGGCGGGTGAAAAGGTCGGATCTTAAAGCATATATGTAAAGGAGGAGAATTTTATATGGCGATGGCAGAAAAAAGTAGTGCTTATTTTCTTGATGTCCTTGCTTCAAAGGCTCCTGTTCCGGGCGGAGGAGGAGCGGCGGCCATGGGAGGAGCAATTGGAATGGCTCTTTCAAACATGGTCGGCAATCTGACTGTAGGTAAAAAGAAGTACGCTGAGGTTGAAGACGAGGTCAAAGAACTGCTGGATCGAGGTTCTGTAATTATTGAAGAGTTGAAAACGCTGGTTGATCGTGATGCCGAGGTGTTTGAGCCGCTTTCCAAAGCTTACGGTTTACCTAAAGATACACCCGAAGAAAAGGCTCACAAGGACAAGGTTTTAGAAGAATGTTCCAAGGAAGCCTGTTCTGTACCGATGGAAATTATCCGCAAATCGCACGAAGGAATAATAATCCATGAAAGAATGGGTCAGATTGGTTCCAGACTGGCTATTTCTGACGTAGGTTGCGGGGTAGTCTTTTTGAAAGCAGCATTGATCAGCGGCCAGTTAAATGTATTGATCAACCTGGGTGCAATCAGGGATGAAACATTTGTTGCTGAAACCAATGCTGAAATGAATCGTCTGGTTGAAGAAGGCAGCCGGATTGCAGATCAAACCCTGCAACTGGTGATTGATAAACTGAAGTAAGCTTGACGTTTAAAATGGCTGAACCCCGCAGAGCGTGGTTACAGCCTTAGTGCACTATAAATACTAAAAATTGAAAGGGGATCTGAGAATGACCAAAGTAATTGACTGTGTGGCCATCGGCGAAGAGCTGATGAAAGAAATTATCCAGGAGACAGAAGCATTAAAAGCAAAAGGGATTACTCCCGGTATCGCAACCTTGCTGGTCGGTGATGACTTTGGCGCAAGAATGTATCGCGGCCAGGTAGAAAAGTTTTGTGAAGAGGCAGGATTTAATTACATAAATGAAAATCCCCCGGCAGATGTAAGCGAAGAAGAAGTGATTAAGATTGTTGAAAAACTAAACAACGACCCCTCAGTAAGCGGTATTTTACCATTACGCCCATTTCCGGAGCAGATTTCCGACAGTGCGGTGATTAACTCGATCGATGTAAATAAAGATATTGACTGCTTCCATCCCTTCAACATGGGGAAACTGGCTTTAGGTGAAGCTACCTTCCCACCGGCAACTCCGGCTGCCTGCATTGAGATTCTCGAACGTTATGCCAAGGAAGAAGGTATCGACCCGAAAGATTTCTTTGAAGGCGCAGAAATTGTTGTGGTTGGCCATTCAAATATCGTTGGTAAACCGGCAGCATATCTCTCTATCAACCGTAACGCAACGGTTACTGTATCGCACGTATTTACCAGCATGAAAGGTAATCTTGCCAAGCATACCACCGGGGCGGATATTCTGATTGTTGCCGCCGGAAAAGCTGACTTGATCGGTCCTGATCTGGTCAAAGAAGGGGCAATTGTTGTTGATGTAGGAATTAACCGGGTTAAAGTGCTGGACGACAAAGGTGAACCTGTTTTAAATGATAAAGGAAAGCCGAAAACGAAAACAGTCGGCGATGTATCCTTTGATGCCGTTAAGGATAAGACTAAGGCAATCACCCCTGTTCCGGGCGGTGTTGGCTCGGTAACCAACCGGATGCTGATGAAGAATGCTCTTAAAGCCTGTAAAATAATCAACGGCTTATCTTAAGCGAAAATAGCGCTTTACTCACACATAGCCCAGGTTGAGAATCGACCTGGGTTATGCTATAATTAATCGCGAACATTGGACATAAGTGGTGCAGTATTCTAGTTGGTGCCCCTCTCCGAAAACGGGCCTAAAAATCCGTTAAGGGCACATCGATGAAGTTCCTGGTGGTGGCTGCCGACGCCCAGTCGGGAGCTGTTGCTGGGAGTTAAGAGGGACGGGGCGATCTACAAAGGCATGTAGGCGTTGACCCTGCCTTCGCGGAGACCCAATGTCGGTGGTGGTGCGCTAATTGCAAGCTGCTACTGCTTGGGTAAGAACCTGTATGCGGTAAAAAGCTGTGTACAGTGTAGCCTGCCTTGAGTGGAACGGGTGGAGGAGGCGTAAGCATCTTAAACCCCTTCTGCAAAAGAGGCTAGGAGAGACCAGGCACCAGTGAGGAAATCTTCTAGACTGCTCTCGCAAGAGAAGCAGACCAGGGATTAAAGTGTGAGCTAAGTGGTAATCCAGCTCCGCTGATGGCGACACGGCGGGAATAGTCTTAAAAGGGAACTGCCTGTACGGTAACGACAGGTGATTGTTCGGGAAATCCTGCTGGACCTAAGCCGCAAAGTTTACCTGGTTTGCTACCACTTATGTTTCTCTGTACAAAGGTGATGAAGTTTGGTCAACAGTAAAAAAAATCGCAGCAGAATACGCTGGATTGTTGTTATATCAATCTGGACCTTTTTCCTGGCTCTGGTGATTGGTTTTATTGCTCACTATTCTCTTAACGAGATCAAATCCCTGGTTATTTCATTTCTGATTTTACTTTTTGTAGTTGTGCTGGGGATCATATTTGATCTGATCGGCACAGCCGCAGCGGCAGCCGATATCGCCCCGCTGAACGCCAAAGCCGCCCGACGCGTGCCAGGTGCCAGACGGGGTGTTTATCTGGTAAAAAATGCCGAAAAAGTTGCGAATTTCTGTAATGATGTGGCCGGTGATATCAGCGGTATTGTCAGCGGTACCCTGGCTGCAATTATTGTATTAAAATTGGTATCTTCCTTTGAAACAGGCTCGGTAGATTTTTATTTGAATATTTTGCTTACTGCCCTGGTGGCGGCGGTAACAGTTGGGGGCAAGGCCTGGGGTAAAGTAATAGCGATAAATCATTCTACCGAAGTGATATTGTTTGCCGGCCTGATCATTAGCAGGCTGGAGAGACCTATCACGTGGTTGAATAAGAATGGAACTAACACGGGGTGAGTTTAGTGCATGAACATGCAGCAGGCCTTAACCTGCCGTCGGACTTAAAAAAAATGAGCCGGGAAGAATTGATCGACCTGGCGAAAGAGATCCGCGAATATATGATCCAAACTGTTGCCGATAACGGCGGCCATTTGGCTGCCAGCCTCGGAGTTGTTGAACTGACGATAGCATTGCACAGCCACTACAACAGCCCTATCGATAAAATAATCTGGGATGTGGGCCACCAGAGTTACCCTCATAAATTGCTAACCGGACGCTGGGCCAGTTTTAACACTTTGAGACGGCGGGACGGACTCTGCGGATTTCCCAAACCGAGCGAGAGTGCACACGACCCTTTTGCAACCGGGCATAGCAGCACCTCAATATCAGCTGCTGTAGGGCTGGCCAAGGCACGTGATTTGCAGGGAGAAGATTTTAAGGTTATAGCGGTGATAGGTGACGGAGCTCTAACCGGAGGAATGTCTTTTGAGGCGCTTAACCATGCCGGCCACATTAAAGTCGGTTTAACAGTTATTTTAAACGACAATAAAATGTCAATCGGTTCAAACGTGGGCAGCCTTTCTGCTTACCTGGGCAGAATTCGGTCTGATCCAAAATACTCACGTATGAAGAAAGATTTTGAGCAATTTGTCGGACGCCTTCCCTTAATCGGAAGAAAACTGGTTGAATCAACAGAAAAACTGAAGGGCGGTTTAAAATATTTAATCGTACCGGGCATGATTTTCGAAGAGCTTGGTTTTACGTATCTTGGCCCGGTTGACGGTCACAATATCGGAGCTGTAAAAAACATCCTTAAGCAGGCTGACAAGGTAAGCGGTCCGGTTTTGGTTCATGTTGTTACAGAAAAAGGAAAGGGCTACCATTATGCCGAAAAAGCTCCGGAAGTTTTTCATGGAATCTGTCCCTTTGATTTAAGCAATGGTTTACCGCTGAAAAAAAAGAAAATGCCTACATACACAGATGTGTTCGGTGCAACACTCCTGCAGATTGCCAGGGAGGATCAGCGGGTGGTAGCGATCACTGCGGCGATGACTGCCGGAACCGGGCTGAAAAAGTTTAGCAAGAAATTTCCAGACCGTTTCTTCGATGTTGGTATTGCCGAGCAACACGGTGTAACTATGGCTGCCGCACTGGCGGCAGGAGGAATGAGACCCGTATTTGCGGTATACAGTACTTTCTTGCAGCGTGCCTATGATCAGGTACTGCATGACACCTGCATGCAAAACCTGCCGGTAATATTTGCTGTTGATCGGGCTGGTATAGTCGGTGAAGATGGCGAAACACACCAGGGTTTATTTGACCTCACTTTTTTACGCAGCGTTCCGCGTATGACAATTATGGCCCCGGCAAATGAAGATGAGCTTCAGCATATGCTCTACAGTGCGTTCAAATGGGATGCAGGAGCGGTAGCAATTCGCTATCCCCGTGATAAAGTGATCGGGGTGGAGTTGAAAAAGCCGGAACTGATACCATATGGAAAAGGTGAACTGCTTAACGAGGGAAGTGATCTGTTGATCCTGGCGGCCGGAACTGTGGTTAATTTTGCCCTGGAAGCTGCAGAAAAGCTTTTCTGGCAAGGGTTAAAGGTAACGGTCATCAATGCCAGGTTTATTAAGCCGCTTGATCAGGATTTGATCTTAACCTGGGCAGAAAAGTGTGGTTTAGTCCTTACTATAGAAGAAAATGTTTTAGCCGGAGGATTCGGCAGCGCTGTGCTGGAGTTGCTGGAGGAAAAAAGACTGCAAATACCGGTAAAATGTTTAGGCATTAATGACTGTTTCGTCGCACACGGCACCAGGACACAGATGCTTGCCCGCTACGGGCTGGATACAAGCGGAATTTATGATGCTGCTCTGGCCCTTGCAGCCGAAAGGAGCGCCGGAGAGGTTACGTGACCAAGAAAAAACTCAAAGCGAGGCTTGACCACCAGCTTGCTGCTCTTTACCCTCACTTGAGCCGCAGCAGAATACAGGCAGAAATTATGGCCGGGCGGGTTCAGGTAGACGGGATCAGAGAGGATAAGCCGGGAACGCTGATTAACACAGCGGCTACAATTGCAATCAGCACTCCCGAAAATCCATATGTCAGCAGAGGTGGTCTGAAGCTTGCCGGAGCGTTAAAAAATCTTATCCTGGATGTAACCGGTTTGACCGTGCTTGATATTGGCGCATCGACAGGCGGCTTTACCGATTGTTTGCTTCAGGCTGGCGCAGTAAAGGTTTATGCCCTTGATGTTGGTTACGGACAACTGGCTTTGAAACTACGCAATGATCCCCGGGTTAAGGTGATGGAAAGAACCAATATACGTCACCTTGAACCAGCTGATTTGCCTGATCTTCCTGATCTCGCAGTGGTCGATGTTTCCTTTATCTCCCTTACCCTGGTATTTCCTGTGCTGAACAGGGTGGGCGTACCAAAAGTACTGGCTTTGATTAAGCCGCAGTTTGAAGCAGGGAAAACAGAAGTTGATCGTGGCAGTGGCGTAATCCGCGATCCCGATCAGCATCGCAAAGTTTTGCTTGATATTGCCAGGGCCGCCGGGCATTGTGGTTACAGCAGTCGGGCATTTACATTTTCGCCGAAGCCTGGACCAAAGGGCAATATAGAGTACTTTATTTACCTTGCTGCTGACAGCAAAGAATCCTTTTCTACCGAAGAATCAGTGACTTTAGAAATTGAAAAAGTTGTAGATGAAGCTCACCAGCAGTTAAATCGATCGAAGAAGTCTTAGCTGAGGGAGGAACAGGGTGCGGGATTGCCGAATTTTATAGAAATATAATATATTGAATGACCGGTAGCACTTCAAGGGAGGTTCAGGGTGAAAAATATTGGTTTAATTCCAAACTGGCAAAAGCGCAATGCCAACCTGGTGGTTGAGAAAATAGCGAATTTCTTTGAACCGCGCCGGATCAGTTTTAAAATTGCCGATAAAAAGCGGGCTGATTTTTATAGTGAAGAATCTCTGTCTGACCAGCTGGCTGACTGGGAAGACAGCTTAGGGCTGATTATTGTCGTTGGCGGAGATGGGACTATTTTGCGGGTGGCACGTGACCTGGCTTGCTGGGATGTGCCTATATTGGGGATAAATCTTGGTCACAAGGGATTTTTGGCCGAGATAGAAGTTGAGCAGATGGAAAGATTTCTGCAGTATGTAGCGACAGGACAGTACAGTTTCCAGGAAAGAATGATGATTGAAGCGCGATTGAAGCGCGGTGATGAAGAACTTGGGTATTACCTGGCTCTAAATGATATTGTAGTTTCCAGGGGCCCTTTTTCCAGAATTATTAAGGTTGATGCTTTTGTTAATGAAGACT